>DGHP01000068.1:0-6225 GCA_002392705.1 Lachnospiraceae bacterium UBA3845
TCAGATTCGCAGAATTCGGACATCACCTGTCTGCAGACGCCGCAGGGCGGGCAGTACTGGCCCGGGCCCTCTTCCGGGCCTCCCGAAATCGCGATGGCGAGGAACTCTTTCTCCCCTTCGCTGACTGCCTTCGAAAAAGCAGTTCTCTCCGCGCACATTCCGGGCGTAAATGCCGCGTTTTCGATATTGCAGCCTGTATAAATTCTGCCGCTCGCTGACAGGAGCGCCGCACCTACCCGGAAATGGGAATAGGGTACATATGCCCGCTCCCGCATGGCAGACGCCTTTCTGCACAGTTCTTCTATCAGGGCTTTTCCCGGCAGCTGCATAGCCTTTCCGGCCCCCATGGTCTCAGCATCTTTCCTGGCCGGCATCATTTTCCCTCCTGTGCATCCTGGCGAATCAGCAGGCGGATCGCTTCCACTGCGGTACGGATCGCGCCTGACGTGTCATGCACCTGCTCATTGTCCAGGCCGGCCTTCGCCCTCTCCTGGTTGGCGATGGCCAGCAGCACAGTGCCTACCCTGACTTTCAGGCAGGAGCCCACGATAAAGAGGGCTGCCGATTCCATCTCGGAGGCGAGGCAGCCGCACCTGATCCAGGCCTCCCATTTATTCAGAAGTTCATAGCTCACCGGCTTCACTTCCGGCTCATGCTGGCCGTAGAAGGAATCCTTGCACTGAACGACGCCCAGATGTGCGGTAAGGCCCAGCTTTGCCGCAGCCTGCCGCATGGCGAATGCGACATCGAAATCCGCCACCGCCGGATATTCGATCGGCGCATACTCTTTGCTGGTGCCTTCCGCCCGGATGGCGCCGGTGGCAATCACCAGATCGCCGCCCTTTACTTCCAGCTGCATGCCGCCGCAGGTACCGACCCTTAAAAAGGTGTCCGCACCGCATCTTTTCAGTTCTTCCATGGCGATCGCGGCGCTCGGCCCGCCGATTCCCGTGGAGGTAACCGATACTTTTACGCCGTCCAGGGTTCCTGTGTAGGTAATATATTCACGGTTGTCCGCAATCAGGACAGGATTGTCAAAATACTGTGCGATCTTTTCGCATCTCTTGGGATCTCCGGGAAGAATTACATACCTTCCTACCTCCCCGGGTGCTACCTGAATATGATACAGTTTTCCAGTTCCCTCGGAATAATCAATCATTTTCTTCCCCTCTCTTTCCGCCGTCCGGACGGCTTCTCCGTATTATTATAGCACTCAAAGTTCTCTTCTGCTTATCTTCTCACACAATCATGCACGGATCCGGAAAGCGTTTTATCCACAGCAGAACGGCGTCTGCGGGAACAGCGCTGAAGACGGTCTCTCCTGTCCACCGCAGCTTCCTGCCGCTGCCCGGATCAAAGTCCGGCGCTCACGCTTCCCACTCCAGAATTCTTTTTTTCATGCCTTCTATATCCAGCACCCCGTATGCAAATCCCTTCCGGACCAGTTCCTCCGGCAGGATATCATCATATTTGTCAAAGACCGGGACCTCGCCGGGATACAGAAGTTCCATCGGATCGAGGCTCTTTTCCGCCTCCTCCTTCAGAATCCGGACAAAATCGCTCTCCGTCACGCTCATCGTAAACTGCATAAAATAGGGGCGGGCGGAATTGAATCCCTTCAGGCCGAGCGCCCCGGCGCATTTCAGGCGCAGAAAACGCTCAAGGGCCAGAAATGCATAGCTTCCCAGCCACGGGAGGAGGCAGTACATATTTCCTCCCAGGCAGACAAGGGCTTTCCGGTCCAGATGCGCCAGAAGCGCCGCCTGCCGGGCTGTCGCAAGCCGGGCGGAAGCATTTTTCAGCAGATAGGGATAACTTTTCTGCTCGCTCAGTACCCGGCGCATCCGTTCCAGGATCTTTGTATGGATGTCTCCGGGCTCCACGCCGAAATAGGCAGGCACCTTTCCTTTCACCATATGGCAGTAGACCTGATGATGGGTCCGGTCAACCTCCTCCACCACCCAGATATGCCCCGCGATGGCAATCTTGTCGCCGACCGGCGGCGGTTTGACGATCGTCCCGATCTCCTGGGATTCGCAGCGGACCCGGTATTCTTCATTTTCCGGGAAAACCGCATAAAACTTGAAGGAGCTTGTGATCCGCTCGCCGGCGAGGCCTACGATCAGCCCCCTGTTCTCCGTCAGCTGGATGTGGTCGATCGCGACCAGATGATTCAGGAGAATCCTGTAGTCCTCTTTTGTGATCCCCCTGAAGCAGGTCAGCGTCAGTACTCTGGACGCCAGCTCCGCCGGCGTCATTTCCCCGCCGGAAGCCAGCGTGCTCATGGTCTGGTGATAGAGCAGGCTGTAGGGAAGCCTGTCCTCCCGGGGCGGTTCCACCCAGTGTTCCTCAAGGTAAAGCTGAATCAGGGCGATTCCCTGAATCAGTTTCCAGGGGATGGTCTCCGGCAGCAGGTCCCTCGCCTCGGCGTGCTCCTCCCGCATGACAAACCACATCTCCTGGGGTTCTCCCCTTCTGCCGGTCCGCCCCATCCTCTGCAGGAAGGAGGAGACCGTAAAGGGCGCGTCGATCTGGAAGGCCCGCTCCAGCTTTCCGATATCGATCCCAAGCTCCAGCGTTGCCGTCGTGCAGGTTGTGACGGCGGCATCCTCCCTCTTCATGGCTTCCTCCGCAGTCTCCCGGAAAGAAACGGACAGATTGCCGTGATGAATCATGAAGCGGTCCGGTTCATGGGCGGCTTCGCAGTACTGGCGCAGCGTGGAGGTGACAGCCTCGCACTCTTCCCTGGAATTGCTGAATACAAGGCATTTCCTGCCTTTTGTGTGTTCAAATATATAGGCCATCCCCGGATCCGCGCCGACAGGTGCCCTGTCCGTAGGAGCACTCACAGCGCTGCCGCCGGAGAGAAGGCTTTCCTGTCCGTCCGGGTTTCCCGCCGCAGGATCTGAGGCACTGCCCGGCTGAATTTCCGGCTGCGGATTTCCCGCTGCCGGCCCCTCCGGCAGAAGGCTTCCTTCCGAGGCCTGCGGCGCAGTAAGGAAGAAATGCTCCATGGAGAGGCGCCAGCGAAGTCCTTTTGCCTCAATCCTCGGGATCACGCAGCCACGGCCTGTACCGCTGGAGAGAAAACGGCCGGCCGCCTCCGGATCCCCGATGGTTGCCGAAAGCCCGATCCTGCGGGGCGTCACTTCCGCCATCCTGCTGAGCCGTTCAATCAGGCACAGGGTCTGGCCGCCTCTGTCTCCCCGGAGCAGGGAATGAATCTC
The DNA here is from genome assembly GCA_002392705.1 of Lachnospiraceae bacterium UBA3845. Lineage (GTDB taxonomy): Bacteria > Bacillota > Clostridia > Lachnospirales > Lachnospiraceae > Porcincola. Next base: position 3,228 of record DGHP01000068.1, read on the forward strand.
ATCAATCACGACAAATCTGAGATCCCCGAAGAGGTTCGGGATCTCCCCATGCTTTCTCAGAAGCAGAGCTTCCAGAGATTCCGGTGTGATCTGCAGAATCCCGGACGGATGTTTCAGAAGCTTCTTTTTATGGGATGCCGACACATCTCCGTGCCAGTGCCAGACAGGGATTCCTGCCTCCTCACACAGATCATTCAGCCTCCCGAACTGGTCATTGATCAGTGCCTTCAGCGGCGCGATATAGATACAGCCGACAGAAGAGGGCGGATCCTCCTGAAAAAGGGTCAGGATCGGGAAAAAGGCAGCCTCCGTCTTGCCGGAAGCCGTGGAAGCCGCCAGCAGGACATTTTCATCTGAATCAAAGATCGCTTCTCCGGCTGCCACCTGGACTGCCCGAAGGTTCTGCCAGCTGCTGCGGTATATGAAATCCTGAATAAAAGGCGCATAGCGGCTGAAAACATCCATCTTTATCCCTCAGCGGCACAGTGCCGCATCCTGTATCCTATATTGTTCCTGATTCACGGTCTGGCGGACAAGCATCCTGTACCCTGTATTGTTCCTGATCCGGCGGACAAAAGAAGCTTCTGTCCGGCGGACTCACAGGGTAAATTCTGCGAATTCTTCCATAGCCTCATCGCTCACCGCGTCCGATTTCGCGTAGCTGAAGGCATCTGATTCCATCAGCTCGTTTACCGAAAGGCCGGGGTGCTGGCAGAGAATATCCAGAAGCTCGATGAAATCCCGGATTACCTCTCTGGGCGTAATATTGGTATCTGCCCCGATTCTTCCGTACTCAATCCGGAGAAACAGGGCCAGGTCCTCCGAAGTCATGGTCCGCTCATAGCCGTACAGTCCGGCGTGCATATCCGCCAGCTTCTCCGTAAGGACCAGCATCTCCTCCGGGGAAAGCGGATCTAGGCGGATGACCGGCGCCAGCATATCCCTCGCGCCCTCCCTGGAAAAACGCCCTTCCGTTAAACGGGAACGGAGCGCTTCATAGCTGTAGATCCCCCGCCGTGTATCCTCCACACTCTGCGGCGTCCCACTCATCAGGATCCCAAGATACTGGGCCTTCCCCTGCAGAGTATCGTTGTACATGGTCAGTATTTTTTCATAATTGTACTGCCGGGTAATGCTGTTCGGAATCTTGTAGATATTCACCAGCTCGTCGATGAAAATCATAAATCCCCTGTAGCCGGCCTGGCGGAAAAAGCTCGCGAAAAGCTTCAGATATTCATACCAGTCATCATCCGTGATGATCACGGTCACGCCCAGGTCCTGCCGGGCCTCTGTTTTGGTCGTATATTCCCCGCGGAACCATTTCACCACCTTCGCTTTGGTCTCATCATCCCCGCTCAGATAGGAACGGTAATAGACAGAAAGAAGACGCGCGAAATCAAAGCCGTGTACCAGCTCGCTTAAGGAGCGGATGACCGAATAGATTTTCCGGTCAACCTCAGAGGCAAAGGAGGCCTCCTGTACATCCAGCCCTGTCTCCTCCGCGGTCCGGGCCTGCACAGAGGAAATCCAGCGGTCCAGCAGCAGCGTGAGTGCTCCGCCTTCAGGCCGGGTCTTTGTGGAAAGGTTTCGGATCAGTTCCCGGTAAGTCGCCAGTCCCTGGCCCCTTGTCCCCTGCAGCCTGCGCTCAGGAGACAGATCAGCATCCGCTACGACAAAATCCCGCTCCATCACATAATTCCGTATTGTCTGCAGGAGAAAACTTTTTCCGCTCCCGTAGCGCCCGACGATAAAGCGGAAAGACGCGCCGCCTTCAGCGATGATGTCCACATCATGGAGCAGTGCGTCAATCTCATGCTTTCGGCCGACTGTCACATAAGGAAGCCCCGTTCTCGGCACGACTCCGCCCTTCAGAGAATTCAGGACTGTCTGTGCAATCCGGCGCGGCACCTTTCTGCGCGCGGCTTCATCGCGATCCGTGTAATCTGCCATTTTATCTCTCCGGATACAGACCGCTCCGCAGAACGGCTGTCATCTCTGCATCAGTATATTTTTCATGGTCCGGACCCTTTTCATTATGCCGGTTCAGACCGTCTGTCAGTTCTGTATCAGTATCTTTTCACGGCCCGGACCGTTTTCATAATGCCGGTTCAGACCGTCTGTCAGCTCTGCGTCAGCATCTCTTCCAGCTCTTCCCGGTAATCCGGAACGATTTCAAATACGCCGTCCGCTTCTTCCAGGACGGAGTCCCCGATCTCATCGTAGAATTTTTCATTAATGGAATCCACAAGAACTGACTGCATCATTCTCCTGCTCCGCAGATACTCCGCCGGATTCTCGCCGGACAGGATCATCAGCAGCACCCGGTACTCTTCCTCCGTCAGCCCCAACGGAGCTGACTGCGAAGGAGCTTCCGCAGCAGGTGCAGGCTCCTCCAACGCTGCTTCCACGAATCCCGCGCCTGTAGGCACAGGCTCCTCCACCGCTTTATCCGGTATTCCCGGTGCCTGCTGCGCATATTCTTCCCCGGTGTTCCCGATCCCCCGGAGCAGCTGCTCCGCCGTGTAGTCCGAATCTGCACGGATTCCGGACAGCCGGCTGAAATCAAGCTTAAGGACCGGTTTCTCCCGCTCCTTCTTTCTTTCAAGGAAAAGATCAATCTGATACTGGATCACACGGGCCGCACCCGGATCAGGCCGCGCCTCCCTGAGCGGATGACCATAAGCAAGTGCGATGCGCAGCCTGCGGTCTGTCTCCCGGATCAGGCTGCCCAGAAAACGTTTCCCCTCCGAAGGAGCCTTCTCCGGAAAGGAATCATAATAGCATTTTCCCTTCAGAAAGCGGAACTGTCTGGCAGGGAAAAGTACATATCGATGATCGGCAATCTGAGATGGATCGAACAGGGCTCCATGGAAAATCTGGCGCAGCCATTCGCTCCTCGGACCGAAGATTTTTACGGCCAGGCCGTCATGCCGCTCCGGCAGATCCGCTTCTGTACCTTCCCCGCCGGAAAGACTTTCCGCGATCCCACGGTCCCGCA
>DGHP01000068.1:6324-7340 GCA_002392705.1 Lachnospiraceae bacterium UBA3845
TCCCGCATGCCCTCCGCAGCTTTCCTGGCCTGCATGCCTTCTGCGGTCTCCCTGTTTAGTTCCTCTGAATAATAGTCCGCAAGGGCTCTCACCACCGCGGCCGTCACTTCCTCCGTCTCCGCCGGGAACTGCTCCCTCAGGCCGGACCGGTTCAGATGGTAGGCCGAATACATATCGACAGCGGCAAGAATCTCCCTGTCCGGTGCGGCGTAAGGGTCTGCCAGGGCATTCACTGTCCTGAAAGAATAAAACAGGTCCCTGAAATATACAGCCGCGTAGTCCGTATTCATTTCATAACAGAGAATGTAATCCTGAATCCACGAGCGCACATGGGAGGAGGGCCAGGATACCGATCCTGAATAGATCCCGTTGAGGGCAATGATCTGCTTCAGTCTTTCCTCCGGACTGCCGGGTCCGATTCCGTTGATCAGCTCAAACAGCAGGATGCAGGCAAAGTCATAACAGACCGGCGGCCATTCTTTTTTCTCTTCTGCGCCATTTCCAAGCAGTATCCGGATCTGCGTTCTCCAGCGAAAATAGGAGCTGAGTTCAAAGATATTCAGTTCCTGATAAGCAGGAAGATTATGCCGCTGCACGGGCATGGCATCATCCGGGTCATCTTCTTCTGAAAGATTCTCCTCATAATCCGCCATGAACCTGGCCTGCTCCAGGAAGGCCCGGCTTTTTTTCTCAAAGCTGTACTGGTAAGGGAACAGCATGCTGTCCAGCTGACGGATCTTCTCCGGTACCGGCCTTCTCCCGGCCCCAGAAGCAGAAGATCCGCCTCTCCCTGAACCGTACCGCATACCCGCGGCGGAAGGGCGGAAAGTGGAAAAGAGTTCCTCCTCTGTAATATAATTCCAGGGAGACCGTCCCTGCTGCCCCGCAGGGAAGACGTTCCTGTCGGAATCCTGCCTCCTCCGGCTTTCTTTCTGCTTCCAGTATTCTCCTCTTTGCTGCCCGAAGCTTTCGGCTGCCGGCAGCTGCCCGGATCTTTTTTTTGCCGGCTGCCATCC
>DGHP01000068.1:7441-18931 GCA_002392705.1 Lachnospiraceae bacterium UBA3845
CCGGATCCTTCTCCTGCCGGCTGCCGCCGGCCGCTTTCGGATGAGGAAGGCCGGGGCGGAATCGGCTGGTCCGTATAGATCTTCCGGTCTGACATCTGCCCTCTCCTTCCTCTCTGTGTTTTCTTCACTTAGCCAAGGGGAATCTCCACTACCTCCGCCATCCGGCTCAGGCACTGTTCGATCTGGCCGGAGATTTCGCCGACAAGGCGTGATGAGATCTCTTCGGTTTTTTCATTTTCCAGGCTCTTATGGAAGTTCGCTTCCACTTCCGGCGCGATCTTCTTCATCCTGGCGGCAAACTGGCCTCTCGGGATCAGTTTCCGCAGCGTCTTCGGCAGATTGACATCCATCATCTTCGCCTCGATATGCTCCTGGCCGATCAGCAGGACAAAGAGGGAGACGATGGTCCCCGCCAGAATGCCCTTCAGGCCGCCCGCGATCAGGGCAATCCCGTTTCCGCCGCAGATCAGTCCTACGATAACGGACAGAATCGCATTGATCATCCAGGTGAATTCATCCACCGCGAAGATATCTTTTGCGTCTATCTGGATATCCAGATCGGAGACGGACAGGTAAGTGGTCAGATTCAAAGCCTTGTAGGGGATCCCGTGCCGCACACAGATGGGCATCGTATATTCTTCCAGCGCGTAGGCGACCGGCTTGAGCCAGGCGGAGATCACGCCCACAAGCAGCTTCTGGGCTTCCGGTCCTCTCAGGTAGTCCTCGACTTCTTCCTTCAGTTTTTCATCGATCTCTGACAGCCGCTCGATCTCCCCGCTGCGCCACCTGTCGAATACGTTGATAACCGCATTTTCCATCAGCGGCCCTACCAGGGCGTCCACCACCGCGTCATAAAGCTCGTCCAGATGTTCCCCCACCAGCTGTTCCACCACGGCGGAATCGATCAGATTACTCACTTCCCGGCGGAATTCTCTCATGTCCTCATCGATCCGGCCGCTGTAGGCGAGACCCCTCGCTACCGAAAATTCCGGATGCGGTCCCGTCACCACCACGGAATCGGGATAGGCTTCCTGGCACCAGGAGCGGATCACCGGAAGATTTGATACGCCGCCTGTCAGAAAGAGCAGCTCCGGCATCTTCCCTTCAATCTTTTCCTTAAGCTGCCTGAGGCTCCCGCAGAACAGATCATGGAAGGAGGCGCCCTCCAGTTTCGGGACGGGTCCGTACAGGAGCCGGTCCGCGATTTCCGGGTTTATTTCGATCGGAAGCCGGATCTGTTTTCCGTCATAGAGGATCTCCACGCTCTTTCTGCAGAGCTGGTTCTCCCAGTAGGCCTCATCTGAGAAATACTTCTCCTTCAGCCTTCTCGAGGCAAATTCGCAGTAATTTCTCCATGCCTCGCTCCTGGAGAAGATCTCCCGGATCTCATCCGCCCGCGGGCTTGCCGCGACCGCATAGTCCAGCAGAAGCTCATCCATAAGCCCGCCGCCCAGAACTACCTCTCCCGCGGTCTTCAGCTCCACTTCATGGCCGCCCTCAATATAGGCAAAATCGGTGGTGGAGGACCCTACGTCGACCACAAGGACCGGTCTTGTCATGATATCGTAACCGACCTGAAGGTGCCTGGACTGGCAGGCTGAAATCAGGGCTGCCCGGGACTCCGAGACAATCCTGACCGGCGGATAGCCGATCCGCTCAAATATCTCACGGTAGCGTTCCCTCTGGGCGGCATTCCAGCCCGCGGGGCAGCCGATATAAAAGCAGCAGTCTTCATTCTGAACCAGATTTCCCGACTGATAAAGTTCCCCCAGGACACCGGCGGCAAAGGTCTGTATATCCTTCTCCGTATCCGGATCCGTGAGGAACCTGCTCTTGAAACGGATTCGCCGCACAGTCGTATCCGCGCTGTAGCAGGCGCTCTCCCCGATCAGGAGGCCGCCTCCCGCCGCTCTGGCATAAGCTGTGATAAAACTGGGCGCATCGCATACGGGCACAATGGCCGGTTCGCCTTTTTCTTCCCTGGCGAGCCGGGCGATCGCGCTCTCCGCATCCCCCAGATCAAATCCAAAAAATCGTTCCATCTTTCCGCTTTCCTTACAAAGATATTGGACAGCTGCCGTTCACACAGAAGCGATCCCTTTTCTCAGAACCGCTCCGTCCCGGGTCAGGGCCGGCCGGATTGTGACCGTCTGCCCGCCCGGCAGCAGTTCAAACCAGCCCGCGTGCTCCGGGCTGTAATCGGTCACATCGATTTCCATCGTGTGCAGATAATATCGAATATAGTCGATCTGTTCCCTGGCATCTTCCGCCTCCCGGCCCGACCGCAGCTGCCTGTAGACATATTCCAGGAGCTCTGAATAGAATTCTGTCTCCGTCCGCCGGGCGGTCTTTAAATCCCCGGAGGCTGAATCCTCCAGCAGCATCCGGTCCCTCTCCAGCTCCAGGCTGTGGTCCGCTGCCAGGGTCACCGCGGCGAGCACATGATAGGCATCTTCCGGATCCACCAGAAACTTTCTCTCAACATCCGCAGAAGCGCGGCTTTCTGCAGGCATATCTTTCCTGCTGTTCTTCCCGGCCAGAAAAGCGCCTGCTCCAAGCTCGATGCATCCGCCTGCCGTAAGGAGAATACTGGACAGCGCCGTCCCCCTTCCCAGAAGGATAAAAGCGGCGCCCATCGCCAGCAGCACGGCGCAGGCGGCTGTGATACCTTGTCCGCGCTTTGCCGGTTCTGTCCTTCTCCACTCCTCCACATCGGAAACGGATTCCATGATGGGCAGTGTATTGCGGGCGGTCACCAGCATATTCTGGGCCGGCTCGCCCATATCCGCTTCCGCCGCGCGGTACATGAGCCGATCCAGTTCTCTGGACAGGACTTCTCTGGCGTGGCCTTCTGACGGATCCGCTTTCAGTTCCGACAGGATATGTTCCCGATCCTCCTCCAGGAAGGCTGAGAGGCTCGGACTGGTCTTTTCAGTAGTCATTGATTTGATCCCTTGTAATTACTGTTCACTGACCCCCACACATCAGGCATCTGCGCGGGAGAAAGCATTGATCATGGCTTTCGTGGATTCATGAAGCACATTGCCAAGCGCCCTGTCGGTCTCTTCCCTCAGCATGTCTGCGATTTCCAGGTTTGCCTTTTCCAGAGCCTGTCCCTCCTGCAGATATGCGCGGTCCAGCTTCGCAAGCAGTTCATGGCTTCTCCTGAAAACCTTATTCTGGTAGCGCTCGATATGGATGGCATTTTTCGCAAAATGCGCGTCCGCCAGCGCTCCGATCAGCCGGCTGCTCCAGTAAAAGCTGTCTGTGGATACGGTGTCCTCCGTGAAGGTCAGATAGTCCGGCATTTCCTCCACATTGGCATAAAACGGAGCGATCGCGTTGAATACATTGGAAGCAAAGGCAATCCACTGCAGCGCCCGGACCGCTTCCGGCATGTAAGGCCTGATCTGGATAATGGAGAGGAAATTCGTGCGGTTTACACCGACCGGCCGGTACATTCCCCCCTTGCCGCCTTTCGTGTACGGGTCGTAATCCGTTCCCTGGTAATGTCCGGAAAGCACGTATTTCACTTCCTCAACCGTCAGCTTCCGCTCCGGCCGCAGGCTCCACGGAATATCATCATCCTCCGGCGTGTAGTCCGCGTCCGGGCCGTCCCAGCAGAAGGAACGCGGGTTCAGCCGGCGCTCGATCGCCCACGCGCGGCAGGTGTTGTAGGTATGATCCGAATCATCACGGCTTCCGAAGGCGTAACGCGCGTGGAAGCTTCCGTCCATCGACAGATCCAGATGGTTATCCGCGATAAATTCCCTCAGATCCGCCGAGCAGAGGTGTTCCTTCTGCGCCCCGAAGGCGTCCTCCAGATCGAATTCATCGATCCCCTGCTGGTTGGGCATCACGACATACTGGTCATCCGGCACCCTTTTGGCGATCCAGTGATGGCCGCCGACCGACTCCAGCCACCAGATCTCATCTGCGTCCTGGAAGGCGATGCCGTTCATCTCATAGGTCCCGTACTGCTCCAGAAGCTGACCCAGCCGGAGCACGCCTTCCCTGGCGGAACGGATATAGGGAAGCACCAGAACGACGATATCCTCCTCGCCGATCCCGCCCGGTATATCTTTCCCGTCAGCGGCGCCGCTCTCCTCTTTAAATGAAGCATCCGAACGGTCAATATCGCCCGTCCTGTCCGAGACAGTCCGTTTTTTCTCAGCCGGGACATAAGTTACCAGAGGATCCGCTCCCAGTACCAGCGCATTTGACGTGATGGTCTCCGTAGCGGTCATCGCCACATTGGCCTCATTCACGCCCGAAGCCGCCCAGACGCCTCTCCCGGTCAGCGCGTTCGGCACGCAGGTATAGCGCATCGGATTCTCCGGAAGCGGAATCTCGACATGCGAAAGAACAGAGCGGTATACACGCGGCTGCTCCTGCGGATGAATCACACAGCACTTTTTCGGCATAAAATGGTCCGCACCCGCGTCGTCATTGCGCGCGATGATTGTTGAACCGTCATAGCTTGCAAGTTTTCCCACCAGAATCGTTGTACAGGGCATATCAGTCAGTCTCCTTCTGTAAAAATATCAGCAAGTATCAGCCGTAAATCCCATCGCTGCAGAAGCGGTTTCAGCCCCGCAGGCATGGCGAAGCAGAATCCCGGTTCACAGTTCATTTTTGTATATGGACATAACAGCCCCCCGCAAAAGATGCGGAGGGCGATCAATTCACTTTCAGTATTCATCAAAGCTCCGGACCACATACATGGACTGCCGCTCGGAAGGCCAGACCTGGTCCCCGTTCTCATCGAGAAGCTGATAGGCGTAGATCTTCACAACCTCTCCTCCATGCTGCCCCCAGTTGTCCGACCACCTCGTTCCGGGAAAAGCCGGATCCCCGATCAGCCAGTCATCTGACAGAAGCGAGTCGATAAAGATATAATGACCGGCGGAATTATACTCCAGACCCTGATAATTGGTCACGGTTCCGACCACACAGGCAACGCAGAAATAACCCTTTTCCTCCATAAGGCGCCGAAGCAGCTTCGTGACGTCCTCATGGTTTTCGCATCTCTCGATGCCCCTCTGCCCGCTGTAATAGTTGCCGTAATTGCCTTCTTCCACAAATACGGCCCTGCCGTCTGTCACCTTCGCGATGGACCTGGGGTCAAAATATCCTGTCCCGTCCCGGCACAGCCCCTTCTCCCTGCACTCCAGGGCCAGTTCCCAGGCCGTATCGGTGAGCGGATTCCTCAGCCCCATCCGACAGAGCATAAAAAAGGTCGCGTAATAACTGCATCCCATGCTGGAGAGAGCGGAATAACCGTTGACGGATACCTGCCGGTTCTCCGAAAAACTGCTCCCTCTCTGTGTCCAAGTGGACAGATCCCCCCGGATCAGTCCGTACTTTTCTGCTTTTCCCGCATTATAGGCAGATACCGTCTGCGCGAATAAAACAAGCGCCAGCAGAGCTGCCAAAACAGAGCCCGCGCGTTTCAGGCCCTTCCCCCTTCTGCAAATCTGCATCTTTCTCCCCTGTAATGATAAAAATCCGATCCCCTGTTCCTGTCAGCCTGCATGTCCCGAAAGTCTGTTCACAGGGACATGACAGCTGCTCCGGGACTTTTTGCACCGAAGATCCGCATCCTCCGGCCCGCCCTTAACAGGCCGGAATGATTCACTGACAGGAACAAGTATATCGGATTTTTTCAATCATTTCAATGACTGATTCAGACGGAGATCAGATCAGGATGCCCGCGTCACCGGCAGCCAGTAATGCGCCTGGTAGATGTCGGTCAGTCGTCCTGTGTAGAGCATCTGGTAGCCGGAAGCTGCCGTAAACTCCATGTTGCCCATGGTCAGGACGCCGTCCTCCGGCACCGTAATCGGTCTGCCCAGTACATACTGGGACTCAAAATTGCCGTCGTAGGTGAAATAGTCGCAGAGGAGTTTAATCTCGTCGCCTGCTTCCATCTCGATGTAGCCTTTGCCTACCACGCCCGTATCCAGAACGCTCTGCGCTCCGAGAACCTTGTCTTCCCCGGTCTCCTCGTTGAACTCAACGATGAGGTTCACGCGTTTTCCTTCCAGCATGGCCGGGATGTATTTTCTTGTAATCCACAGGCCGTCGTCGTCATCATCCGTATCGCTGATCGGGTAGACCGCTGCCGGCTGTCCTTCGAGCGTCAGCCAGGTGCCGTCCCAGTCGACGATCATGTCGCCGTCATCGTCGAACTCAAACACATTGTCAAGCCCCAGATCCAGGTAGCCGTTCCCGTCGTCCGCGAACACTTCCAGTTCCGCGTCCACTACCTGGTCCCAGCGGTCCTCATCCAGATGCAGGACCTGCCTGCCATCCTTCTCGCTCAGAACCAGGGTCTCGGAACCGACCATGGGCCTGCCGCACAGAAGCTGTGCCGCCAGGCTGAGCAGGTCTGAGGAGACATAGTCGCTCGATCCGCCCAGAACGGAGGAGTAGCTCGTCCCGCCGTAGTTCATGCCGTCCGTGGAGGTGTAGCCGCCCATAAGCAGGGAGAGCAGGCTGTCCGCCAGTCCGCCGGATGAGGAGGAGCTGCCGCTGCCCCAGGAGGATGTATTGCCGCCGTAGCTTCCCCAGGAAGAATTTCCGTTCTGGGAACCATAGGACGAGCCGTAAGAGGATCCGTAAGAAGATCCATAAGAAGAACCGTAGGAAGATCCGGTCAGAAGGGCGAGCATATCCTCCATGGACATGGAGCCGTAGGAATCGTAGCTGTTCCCGAACAGGCTCGAATAGCCGCCGTAGGAGTCGTAACCGGAGCCGGAATTCTGTCCGTAACCGGAGCCGTAAGAGGAGCCGGAGTTCTGGCCGTATCCCGAGTTCTGGCCGGAGCCGGAGCTGTAGCCGGAATCAGAAGAGCCGCCAGACAGCCCGAGCAGGATATCGATCAGACTTCCGGAGCCGCTTCCGTAAGCGGCGCCCGAGGAGGCCGCGATCTGCCCGGAAGATTCCAGGGTCGCATAGGTCCGGACACTCTCCGACCAGTCGTTGTCCATACCGATATTCTCATAGATCTGAATCATGGAATTCATGGACTTCAGACTGGAGTTCGGGAAATAGATGCTCAGCCCCCAGGCATCGGTCATATTGTTCACACGGTTATATTTCACCGCGGAGCGGATCGCCTTCGCCAGCGCCGAGCCTTCCTCTGTCCCGAGACGGTTGCAGAAATCCACGACATCGATCTGGTCCAGATGATTGCTCTGGGCGAATTCACGGCTTCCGTTTCTGGCTGTCGCCACGGACTGGAAGTCCTGGCTCTTCAACTGCCGGGTCAGGCCCTTTCCGAATGCCGTCAGGCTCTTGAGCACGCTGCTGTCAAGCTCCGACAGGTCAATCAGAGAAAGCGTGGTCTGAGACCTGGAATTGGAGCGGGCAGATGCCATGGTGAAATCATCAAGGATCTGTCTGCCAAGCTCCAGGGTATTGGTCGAAGAGTTATTGTCCAGAAGCTTCAGCCAGTTGGTATAATACCAGCCGGTACCCGGCTCGGTCTCCTCACTGGCGATCATATAATCCGCGTAAGGCTCCAGGGCGACCGCGGTTTCCAGGGTCGCCATAAGGCAGGCGTCAAAGCCGATGAAGTCAAACTTCACTCCGCCCTTTTTCAGCGCGGCGGCAACCTCGCCCACATCCATGGAATCGTTCGGATATACCTCGTCATACCCGTATCCGCTGACTGATCCGCCGCCGTGATCCCAGAAAATCAGCATATAGCGGTCGGCAGGAGCCGTCTTTTTCGCATACTGGATGAAGTCGGCCAGGGCCTGCTCATTGGTCATCGCCTGAGTCTTCATGGTGTCGTCCAGCTGAAGGCCTCTGCCCGTCAGCTTCCAGCGCTGCAGCTTGCCCGCTGAAATCACGCTGTTTCTCCACCTTCTGCAGCCGCCCGTCTCGATCAGAATATTGACCCTGCTGTTATCGATCTCCGAGTAGAGCATCTCATTGAGGTCGGAGGTCGCCATGCCGTTCTGGCTCTCCAGGTCCGTTCCGATCATATAGATCATCAGGGTGACGGTGTCCCTGCCCTTGCCTTTCAGCTTTGTATATTTGCTCCGCGCGCCTTTCGCGACAGTATTGTTGATCTGCGTATAATTCGTATCTGTTCCCCGGGCCCATACAGTGGAAAATGAAGCGGACAGAATCACTGCCATAATCATCATCACAGCTGCAGCCGCCGCGAAAACCCGGCCGCAGGACATGGACGCCCTGCGGTCCGCCGTATCTGCTTTATTCCGCATCTTAAGCATCAGTCCTTCTTCTCCTCCCGGCTTTCTTCCTCTGCTTCCTGCTGCATCCCGTCTGCCGCCTGCTGCATTCCGGCCGCCGCGGAAGGCGTTCCTTCCACTTTTTCGCCCTTGATTACTTCAGCGGTTCCCTCGATGATCGTCTTTTTTCTGCTGTGCGGTCTGTTCATCTTTCTCTGTCCTCCCTTTCCTTCAGGGGCGCAGGAATCCTGCATCTTCAAGCTATAGATACACTTTAACCCGCAAACATTATTCCGTCAAATGCTTCTTCGATATCGACTCCGTTGATCCGGAACGGCCATCTCTGGTCCTGGTCGAGCCTGCAGCGGACCGCGCTCCCGTCCTCTCTCTTCAGATCCATATAAGTCTCCCGGTCTGTTCTCCAGAAACGCAGAACCTCGCCGCTTTTCACGGTCACTTCAGCGGTTTCCTTTCCCTCAGGATTCCCGGCGCTGTATTCAACTCCCGGGAAAGTAAGATCCATTTTCAGCGTCACCGTACGTGGATAATCGATCTCATAATACGAAGTCTGCGGCACAGGCACTCCGTCCGCCCCGGGCACATAATCCCGGTCGCCGAAGCAGGTGCTCAGATACTGAATGATGGAGTTGACGGTAAAACGCTCCGGATGGGAGAGCACACATTTCCACTGACCTTCCGGCACATCCTCCGGACCTTCGGACCGGGAGTCATAACGTCCGTCGATGCCTGCGATCTTATAGGGGGTTCCGTAGAGGTCATAAACACAGATCGTGGTGTAATCATTTTCCGCCGTATACATGGCGTACAGATAGCTGGCCCCGTCTGCCGCGTGCACCAGGCTGAAATCCGCCTCATAATACCAGAGATCCGCCACGGCGGTCTGTACCCCGTCCTTCTCAATCGTCAGGCCGACATAGGCGTCATAGCTGTCCGGCGTTCCCATCAGGGACAGGGTATGCCAGCTGCCGTCGCTCTTCATGTAGTTCTGCGTGAAATAATCCGGCATCCCCATCGCCCATGCCCCGGTCTGCTCGCCGAACACTCCGGTAAAGATGCTCTCATTTCCCCGGAAGGGGATGAAAGCTTCCAGAGCCCCGTCCGCATAGGAAGCCAGATAATAAGGCGCGAAATAGAAGGTCACACCGTTCGGGTCCAGGGTCCAGTTCCAGTCTTTATAGCGGCCTTTCGCATAATCCTCTGCAAGCGTTTCGTCCAGGCTGAAAAAGGATTTCTCCGGATAGGTCTTCCGCAGGCTCCCGGCAATCAGCCCCGGCAGATCCTCCGTATTCCGGAACACGCTGTCCAGGGTGAGTTTCTCCCCGGTCCGGGAATCAAAATTATAGCCGGAAAAGCCATACATCCCGTGAACCCCTCCCTCATAGGAAGAACTAAGTTCCAGAAGGCTCAGTACCTTTTCATCCGCCCGGCGGACATAGAGATCGCTCTGTCCCTTCAGGGGCAGCACCTGCGCCCCATTCGCATTGTAGTCATCCGCAAGTTCATGCATATAGCTGTTATAGTTCTCTTCGTCCGCCTGTTTTTCAGCGGACCAGTCCTTCAGCGCGCTGTCAAGCTCCGGATAGACTGCGGCGCTCTCCCGGTCCAGGCGGGCCAGTTCATATTGATTATGGAACAGGTCCTTATACGTCGGTTCGCCGGTGCTGTACCAGTCCCACTGACTGTTCAGCAGGACCTGCGGCAGGACATCTCCGCCTTCCGCTCCGAACGCTGCGCCTCCCATGATAACCGCGGCCGCTGCCGTCAGCAGCGCAGTCCTTAGTCCGCTTGCAAATTCTTTTTTCATATTCCGCTTCCTCCTTTATTCTCTTATTTTTCTCCGGGTTTTCTCTTTTTATTCTCTCATTAGTATCCGCAAGACCTTCTTGACCCGCCTTCATTTTCCCATTATCATTTTCTTCAGAAGGAGTCTGATTATCCTGATCATCTCAGAAGACCCTGATCATACCTGTAAACTCAGAGACTCTGATCCGTCTGTAAATGCATAACAGGGAGGACTGCCATATGGAACACCGTAATCCGCTGCTTGGGCAAAAACGCTGCACAAAGACCTTCATAACCGCCGGCGAGATCATGCTGCGCCTGACGCCGCCAAACTATGAAAAGATCCGCATGGCTTCCCAATTCGACGCCAGCTATGGCGGAAGCGAGGCAAATATCGCCCTCTCGCTGGCCAATCTGGGGATCGACAGTACCTTCTTCAGCGTGGTCCCCAATAATTCCCTCGGAAAGAGCGCCATCCGCTGGCTCAGATCCAACGACGTCCACTGCACGCCCGTCATTCTGTCCAGCCCGAAGGAGACCCCGACGCACAGGCTGGGGACCTACTATCTTGAAACCGGTTATGGAATCCGGGCCTCCAAAGTCACCTATGACCGGAAGCACAGTGCGATCACGGAATATGATTTTTCCGGCTTCGACCTGAAGAGCCTGCTGACCGGCTTTGACTGGCTTCATCTGTCCGGGATCACGCCCGCTCTGGGCCCGGGCTGTGCCGAGCTGATCCTGAATATGCTCAAAACCGCCAAAGAGCTGGGCCTGACCGTCAGTTTTGACGGCAACTTCCGCTCCAGTCTCTGGACCTGGGACCAGGCCCGTGACTTCTGCACGCAGTGCCTTCCCTACGTGGACGTCCTGTTCGGGATCGAGCCCTATCATCTGTATAAGGATGAGGCGGATCCGTCCGCAGGCGACTGGAAGGACGGCCTTCCCATGCAGCCGGACTACGAACAGCAGGATGAAGTCTTCCAGCATTTCGCGGAACGCTATCCCAATCTGAAATGCATCGCCCGCCATGTCCGCTACGCCTACTCCGGAAGTGAGAATTCCCTCAAGGCCTTCATGTGGTTCCGGGACCATACCTTCGAGAGCAAACTGTTTACCTTCAATATCCTCGACCGCGTGGGCGGCGGCGACGCCTTCGCCTCCGGACTCATCTACGCGATGATGAACGACTTCAAGCCGATGGATATGATCAACTTTGCCGTAGCCTCCAGCGCGATCAAGCATACGATCCACGGAGACGCCAATATAACCGATGACGCCCAGGCCATCATTGATCTCATGGATATGAGCTATGACATCCGGCGCTGAGCCGTCTCCCGTTCCTTATCTGCAGTAGATCAATTAACCCCGGCGCGCGGGAGCCTCAGTGAACGCTGATTAATCCTGAATGACAGCTTTCGGTACCTTCGAAGCAGCGTTTTCCTGTATAATCTCTGCGCACGCAATGCACGCGCAGCCTTGG
>DGHP01000068.1:18976-28504 GCA_002392705.1 Lachnospiraceae bacterium UBA3845
GCAGCCTTGGCCGTGCTTCCAGTTTTCAGATGTCTCATAAGCTTATGCTGCATCCATGATAGCATAGATCCGATTCTGATTTATTAAGCTTTCTTAAGCTTTTTCCGAAATTTGGGAAAACGATGTTATATTCACGGCCTTATTTTGGCAGACACTTTCGGGCTTTATCGCGCAAAAAGAGTGAGGACAGCGCATCGTAAGACGCGGCGTCCTCACTCTTTTTTTGTTCTGTATGATATCAGTGCATCAAAATCTGAAGTTCAGAATCAATCAGCAAGTCCCGGATGGTCAGGCCTGGCCTGCGCCGGAAAGGCCGAATTCCTCCGGGTTGAATTCCGGGCAGACATTCTCCTTGATTGCGATCACGGAAGCGGCCAGTCTTGTTCCGATCTGGCTTGCCTCCTCCAGGCTCTTCCCGTAGGTAAGACCGATCGCACAGCCGGCAAAAAACGCGTCCCCCGCGCCTGTCGTATCGATGACGTCGACCTTCAGTCCGGGGCAGTAGCCTGTCTCTCCGTCCAGGCCGGCATACACCGCTCCGTCCTGTCCCAGGGTCACGACCATACGCGGAATCTCGGCATTCTCGATCTTCTCCCTTATGATAAGCGCCAGTTTTTCCGGCGCGATCCCTTCATAGTTTTCCGAAAACAGGAGTCCGGCTTCCTGCTTGTTGCAGACGATGCAGCCGGTCCGGCCCAGAAGTCCCCTCCGCTCCATGGCAATCGACATGTTCGAGACCACCGCATATACCTGTTTTCCGTACTTCTGCGCCAGATCAAAGATCGGTTCCAGCACCTCCGTCTCCATGTCGATCTCAACGGCGATGCTGTCCGCGCTTCTTACGATCTCGTCGCCCTGCTCCCGGAAAATGTCTGCGATCTCCTTCAGATCCGGCCTCTTGGATATGGAAGCCGTCACATCTCCATTATTGTCAAAAATCGCCAGCCAGGTGCCGAGCCCGTCCTCCGTTCTGCGGATATACTCCGTATTCACATGGTGCGCCTGCAGACGGTTCAGCACGTCCGCGGAGATTCCGCTGTGATCCAGGACGCTGACATAAGTAGGTTTCAGCTGGATGTTCGCGATGTCCTCCGCCACATTCCTGCTCACACCCCCGTGAACCTGAAGGACTCTTCCGACGTTCCGCCCGCCCGGAATATACTGCGTGAGCGGATACCCCTTGATGTCAACAAATGCAGCTCCAACCACCACAATCCCCATTCTGTACGCCCTCCAAATGAAAGTCAGCCGGCCTTCCCGCCTTTCAGAGCCGGATCTTCGGAAGATTCCAGCGATAGCGGGCTGCCAGCACGCGAAGCAGCAAAACAAGGGCGGCACCTGCTGTCATGGACACCAGGCGGCCTGCAAGCCTTCCGGAATAAACGCAGAGAACAGCGCCCGCAATGGACGCCACCGCATATACATGTTTGTGCAGGATATATGGCTTTTCCTCCGCCATGATATCGCGCATCAGGCCTCCTCCCACTCCGGTGAGAACACCTACAAACACCAGAAGAAAGGTCTGGTCATAGCCGGCATTTCTCGCCGTGTTCACTCCGACGACTGTAAAGATTCCAAGTCCGACCGAATCCGAGAGAAAAAGTATTTCCTCGTAGGCCTTCTCCACCTTCTTCGCCATCCTGCTGCTGCCTGCCCTGAAATACATCCAGAGAAAAACCAGGAGGGAAACCCCGATGGCAACCATGGTATAGACCGGATTAGAAAACATGCCGGGAGGGACGATCCCCAGGATCAGATCCCGGACCAGCCCGCCTCCCACGGAGGTGGTCACGCCCAGCACGATCACGCCGAACAGATCCATCTCTCTGTGGATGGCCAGGATCGCGCCGGAAGACGCGAAAGCCACGGTCCCCACAATCTCCATGATAAATATAGCTGTTTCAGAATAATCCATACTCAGAAACCTGCATTTCCGGCAGTCTCAGCGCAGTTTCAGCTCATTCACCGCCCGGGCATCCGCATTTTTGCTGTCTCCGGAACAGTCACCTGTCAGACATCCGCATTCACGGCTGTCTCCAGGGCAATCTCCATCATCTCATGGAAGCTGTCCTGTCTCTCCTGGGCGTTCAGCCCTTCTCCCGTCACGATGGAATCGGATATGGTAAGAATCGAAAGCGCCTTCTTGCCGCAGTTCATGGCAGTCAGATAGGCAGCCGCCGTCTCCATCTCCACGCACAGATGTCCGCTCCTGCGGGCCTTCTCGTTGATCTCCTTATCCGGATTGTAGAAGAAATCAGAGGAGAATACCTGACCGAGGTCCGCGCGCACGCCCAGCTTCCTGGCAGCATTCACCGCAAGCTCAAGCAGATCGAAGCTTGCCGTGGGAGCCATCATGCCCTGAAGCGGATAGACCGCAGGCATGGAAGAGTTGGTCGACGCCGACATCGCGATCACGACGTCCCTGATATGGACGCTTTCCTGCAGCGCTCCGGCGGATCCCACACGGATGATCGCTTCCACTCCGAAGAAGGTGTAGAGCTCATAGGCATACAGGGTAAAGGAGGGCATACCCATACCGGAACCCATAACAGAAACTTCTTTTCCCTTATATGTGCCGGTATAGCCGTACATATTCCGCACGTCATTGAAAAGAACCGGATTCTCCAGATAATGCTCCGCGATGTACTTCGCGCGCAGCGGATCTCCCGGCATCAGGACAACTTTCGCGACATGGGTTCCTTCCTTGAGCTGGATGCAGGAAGACGGTGATTCTTTCATCATAGTATTCTTTCCTCTCTTTCAGAAATGTCAGCCACCCGGCCCCGGGCAGTTATAAAAAGGTCCGCCGGACCGTTCAGATCGGTTTTATTATATCGCATCCCTGCCGTATCTGGCAATTTCCTGATCGCACCACTGATCGAATTCCGGATCCCCGACCTGATCCTCCGGATGCTCCGCCATATAGCGGGCTGCTCTGCTCAGGCCTTCCGCCATGGAAATGACGCAGTGATATTCCGGGACAAATGATTTTATCTTTGTATTATCAAAGATGACGGAATTCGACTTGTCTCCCAGAAGCTGTCCTTCGAGATCCCAGCCCGGGTCATCCGCCGCCAGAATTTCCGACGGAATATGAACGATCCTGGCCTCCCTGCCCAGAGCCGCCGCAATCGTCCCGTAGATCTGGTTCCAGCTCATAACCTCATCTGTCGTAATATGGAAGGCTTCCCCGATCGCAGCCTTATTCCCGATCAGGCCGGTAAAGCCCACGGCAAAATCAGAAGAGAAGGTCGTGGTCCAGAGGGAGGTGCCGTCTCCGGGGAGGATCACCGCTTTCCCGTCCAGTATTCTCTTTACGATCTGCCAGGGGCCATTTTTTCCATGAAAAGCCGTCGGAAGGCGCTTCTCATTAAAGGTATGGCTCGGCCGGACAACAGTCACAGGAAATCCTTCTTCCCTGTATGCTTTAAAATAGATATCCTCCGATATAGCCTTGTTTCTGGAATACTCCCAGTAAGGATTGATAAGCGGCGTCTTCTCTGTGATCGGATAGGAGCGGACCGGCTTCTCGTAGGCGGAAGCACTGCTGATATAGATAAACTGCCCGGTCTTTCCGCTGAAGAGGCGGATATCCCTCAGGGCGTCCTCCGCCACAAATCCGGTAAACTCGCATACACAGTCAAACTGTTCTCCGTCGAGGAGCGCTCTCACCTCATCCTCCCTGTGGATGTCAGCCTTTATAAGGCGCACTCCGTCCGGAGCGGCGTTATTGCCCCGGTTCAGCAGAACCACCTCATCCCCGCGCTTAAGCAGAGATTCCACAACAGCGGAACTGATCGTTCCCGTACCGCCAATCAGCATTACCTTCATAATGATTACCTCCGTACTCTGCTGGAAATGCCTGTCTTCATTGTTTCCTTTGCTGTGCCTGTCCGCGGCGCCCAGTCTCTGTTCCTGCCGCCTGGTCTGTCAGCGGCGTCCGGGCTCTGTTCCTGCCGCCTGGTCTGTCCACTACATCCTGTCTCTGTTCCGGCCGCCTGGTCTGTCCACTACATCCTGTCTCTGCTCCGGCCGCCTGGTCTGTCAGCGGCGTCCGAGCTGGTAGCAGGCCACGGCGCTTGCCGCGGCTACGTTAAGAGAATCCACCCCGTGCGCCATGGCTATGCGGACCGTATAATCGCAGTCGGCAATCGTCCGGTCTTTCAGCCCGTCGCCTTCCGTGCCCATTATGACAGCCAGTTTTTTCTCCGCGTTCAGGCCCGGATCATCCAGCGCCGCCGCATCCTCCCTGAGCGCCATGGCGACCGTCTTAAAGCCATGCCTGCGCAGCAGCTCCATTCCTTTTTCAGGCCACTTACAATCCTCCCCGAAAAAGGTCCAGGGAATCTGGAAAACCGTCCCCATGCTGACCCGGATACACCTTCTGTAAAGCGGGTCGCTGCAGCCTTTCGTAAGAAGAACCGCATCCATGCCCAGAGCCGCCGCGCTCCGGAAGATCGCCCCGACATTCGTGGGATTCACGACTTCCTCCAGCACCAGGATCCGCTCCGCCTCGGCACAGAGCTGTCCTGCATCCGGCAGCGGCCGGCGCCGCATGGCGCAGAGCATCCCCCGGGTCAGGCGGTAACCCGTGATCCCGGAAAGGGTATCCATATCCGATACATAGACCGGAATCCTTTCATCCCCATCCGCCCCGGAAGACGGAAACTGTGCAGAGAACTGCTCAAGGACAGGAAGCTGCCCCTCCTCCAGCAGGAAGGAAAGAGGCCTGAAGCCTGCTTCGAGCGCTCTTTCGATCACCACGGGACTTTCCGCGATAAAAGCCCCCGCTTCCGGCTCAAACAGGTGATACAGCTGCGGCTCCCGAAGCCGCGCATAGCAGTCCAGCTCCGGCAAAGTCAGATCTGTTATACGCTCCGTCTGCAGCACCATCTCCTGTCTCTCCTCCTGAAAAAACTGTCACTTTCCCTGCCAGTATAGCACACAACCATTCCCCGAAGAAGAGTCATAATGTCTCTGACGAAACATGCAGAACGAAGCAAAAGTCGAAACTGTCTGAAAGATCTCCCAATTGATTCAAAGTTCTGTTGTCAACCTCCTTTTGGGGAAATAAAAGGATTCCGTCCGGATTTTGCAATATTCACAAAACAGCTGTTCCGCTCTTTGAACCGTCTCTGTTTCTCTTTTTCCTTCCGGAAAATGTGGATAATGTGGATAAATTCGTGTATAAGTCAACAAAATGGCTCTTTCGGAAAATGAAATCTGTGGAAAAAAAGAGTGGATAAAAGCAGGACGCTTTCCACAGCCGCATCCTGCATTCGTCCATGAAAAGCCTTTCTTTGTGCAAATTACCCTTTCCGACCGTCTGTTCGTCCCGGATTTGATAATCTGGTTCGCACAATTTTCTCTATTGTCAGACTTCTACTGTAAATATCAGGATCATTCGGGGCAGCTCATGCCGCCCTGTCCAATAGAAAAGCCGTACCGGCGAAAACCGGTACGGCTGTCTAGCTGTTTATTCTTTATTGTTCTGCCTGTATAATCTTCAGAAAGCATCCCTTTTCCAAAGAGCTTTCCTCTTCCCGCCAGCAGGATCAGACCAGTCTCCTTGCCGCGCACGGTGTGCGGTAATTGATCGAAGAGATGACGATGCCTACTTTGGAGTTGCTCGCATGGCATACCTGGTTGTTGCCGATGTAGATCGTCACATGGCCGATGCCGCCGCCGTTTGAATAGAAGAGCAGGTCGCCGGGCTGAAGGTCGCTCATGGAGACCGAACTGCCGTATCCGCTCTGGGCTGCCGCATTGTGCGGAAGGCTGATTCCGAAGTGGGCGAATACTGCCATGACGAATCCGGAGCAGTCCGCGCCGCCTGTAAGGCTGGAGCCGCCGTATACATAAGGATTGCCGACAAACTGTGTGGCGTACTGCGCGATCGCGCTGCCTGTCGCCGCGCCGGACTGGCTTGTGCCTGTCTCCGTGCTCTGGGAACTGCTGTCATCCACAACCGGTACGTTGTCTTCGGAAACCGCTGTTCCGTTCGCCACCGCCTCATCGTAGGCGTTGACAGCTTTCAGATAAGCGTTGTATGCTTCAACTGCGGCCGCTGCCGTAGTCTGTGCCTCTTCCTCGCTGGAAGGATGCATGGCCGCGTCTTCCGCCGCCAGATAAGCCTGGTAAAGGGCGTCCACCTGGGATTCCGAAACGGAGGAAGAAGAGGAAGTGCCTGTGCTGGTTCCTGCAGCCGCTGCCGCGTCCGCCGCATTGATCGCGGAAAGGTATGCATTGTAAGCTTCCACAGCCTTCGCCGCGGTTGCCTGCGCCTCTTCCTCGCTGGAAGGATGCATGGCCGCGTCCTGAGCGGCAACATATGCCTGATAGAGTTCATCCACACTCGCTGAAGAGGCTGTGGAGGATGAAGAGGAACTGCTGCCGGAAGAAGCCGGAGCGCCGTTTGCTGCAGCTACATATGCATTGTAAGCCGCAACCGCCGCGTCCGCCGTCGCCTGCGCTTCCGCCTCATTGGCCGGATGCATGGCCGCGTCCTGGGCGTCCAGATAAGCCTGGTAAAGGGCGTCTACGTTAGAGGAAGATCCCGCTCCGGTATCCGTAGAGGAAGCGGAAGTTCCGCTGCCCGACGTATTGGAATTCGGGGCGGAAGACAGATACTGTCCCGCAACATAGCCTTCCACGCCGTTCGCGTAGATCAGAGCCCAGCCGAGATCATCAACGGACTCCACATAAACCTCGTCGTTATTATAGAGGGTTCCGATGACAGTGCTGTCCGGGCCCGCCGCAGAACGGATATTGATCGCGTCCGAGCAGTTTGCGTAGCCGGTGCTTCCGGCCGGAACCGCATATGCCGCCGTACTCATGCCTGCTGCAAGCAGTCCGAATGTCACCCCAAAAACAACGTATCCTGCCAGATTTTTTCTCATACTGATATTCTCCTCCGGAAAGCCGTCCGGCGGCTTTCTCTCTCTTCCAATCCGGGCTGAATGAGCTCCGGATGCTATCCGGAACGGAATCCGGGCGGCTTGAAAGATTTCATTTTTAATAATTATATTACAGAATTGTTACGCGCTAACTGGTTTCATGATAACAAACTGCAATATTTATGTCAAGCCTTTGAAAGAATATCCGGAGGGAAATATTAAAAAGTTATTAACAATTTTATGTGGAGATGTGGATAAGTCAGGGCGGACGGGCTGTTCGGTACAGGATTCCCCTAAAGCGGCCAGGCTGCCGGGTGCAGCAGATGCACCTTCTGATCTGCGCTGAAACTGGATTTGCAGCAAATCGACGCTTAACTTGTTCAATTGACATGCTACAGCTGATTTGGTACAATCTGACTGTATCTACATAAAGATATATTGGTGAACACCAGTGACTGCAGTTTCTCTGCCAGTCACATTTTTAGCACTATAGGCAAAAAGTTCAGGGAAGCGAACCTGGACCGCTTTATGAAAGGAGAATATTATGGCAAAATGGGTATGCAACGTATGCGGTTATGTCTTTGAAGGCGAGAATCCACCGGAGAAATGTCCTGTATGTAAGGCTCCTGCTTCCAAGTTCACAAAGCAGGCTGACGAGCTTACATGGGCTGCAGAGCATGTGGTCGGGGTTGCCTCCGATGCTCCGGAAGACATTAAGGCAGACCTGAGATCCAATTTTGAAGGAGAATGCTCCGAAGTCGGCATGTATCTGGCTATGTCCCGCCAGGCTTACAGGGAAGGCTATCCGGAAGTCGGAGAATATTACAAGACTGCAGCATTTGAGGAAGCGGAGCATGCTGCCAAGTTCGCTGAGCTTCTCGGAGAAGTTCTGTACGCGGACACAAAGAAGAATCTTCAGATCCGTGTGGATGCCGAGAACGGCGCAACCATGGGCAAGACTGATCTTGCGAAGAGAGCCAAAGCCCTCAACCTTGACGCGATCCATGACACCGTCCATGAGATGGCCCGTGACGAGGCCAGACACGGCAAGGCATTCAAAGGACTGCTTGACAGATATTTCAGCTGATGCGAGCCGCTTAATACAGGCACTTTTGAAGGAGTGGGAGAGATCCTGCTCCTTCTTTTTGTGTTCTATCTTTCATTCATGGTGTACAGAAAGTGTACATCTGTCATATCTATTCTTTGCTTGAAATGTGGTTAGTGAACATTCAAAACTATGCTTGAAATCTCCCATCATCTGCAACCCGATAGACGCAAAAGATCCCTGACCGCTATAAGCAGCCAGGAATTCTTCTATATTTGGACAGTTTTCCTATATTAATTTGTTTCAATTCATTCCTGGCTTTTTCACAGCTGATCTCCCGCCTGAACCAATGGCCCCCGCCGGAAGTCATTGGGACGTTGTTTCGGCGTCATGCCAGGGCCCACTCATGTAAAAATACAGGGAAAGCACGGTCGCAACGCACCATCCGATCGGCCACGCACACCAGATGCCGGTCGATCCAAGAGCCGTCCGGGACAGGAACAGCGCCAGCACAACACGCAGGATCAGATCCGTAAAAGTTCCGATCATGAACTTTCCCATCATGCTCGCCCCGCGGAGGACGCCGTCCGCAACCAGCTTCGCCGAGACCACGAAGTAGAACGGCGAAAGAATGCGCAGATACAGGATGCCTGTGTGCATCGCTTCCGCGGTCGGCGCCTTCATAAACAGATTCAGGAACCACTCTCCCGCAAAGAAGTATGCTGCGGCCAGCGGCACTGACAGCAGCCAGACCATCCGTACGCCTGCGCGGAAGCCTTCGGAGATCCGCTTCAGCTTTCCCGCTCCGATGTTCTGCGACGTATAATTGGAGATCCCGTTTCCGAGCGTTGTAAAGGACGTGATCACCAGATTGTTCAGTTTGACCGCCGCGGAATAGCCTGCCATTACGCCCGGCCCAAAACCGTTGATCGTGCCCTGGATAATGATATTTCCCACCGAGATAAAGCTCTGCTGCAGAATGCTCGGAACCGCCACAGCTGCGATTTTCTGAAAGACCGGAAAAGAAAAAACGGCAGGTCTGCCTTTCGTATGTATTTCCTTCAACCGGGCAAAGACCACAAGCATAGCCAGCACACAGCTGACGCCCTGACAGATGAATGTCGCCCAGGCCACGCCGGCAACTCCCATATGGAACCCGCTCACGAACCAGATATCCATTCCGATATTGACCGTAGAGGATGCTCCAAGAAAAAGAAACGGGGTCCTGGAATCTCCCATCGCTGCAAAGATCCCTGTGGCGATATTGTAGAAGAATACAAACGGCAGTCCCCACAGATAGATATCCAGGTACAATTTCGAATCCGCGAAAACTTCCGCAGGGGTGCGGATCAGATGCAGAAAATGATCACAGCCGGCCATCCCGGTCAGCATCAGAAGCGCGCAGAGGACTCCGCTCGAGAGCAGTGCAGTGTATACTGCCGTCTTCATCCCGGTATAATCCTTTGCCCCGAAATACCTGGATACGATCACCGAGCAGCCGATATTGCATCCGAACGCAAAAGCAATAAAAATCAGCGTGATCTCATAACTGTTCCCAACCGCTGCCAGCGCGTTCTCCCCGATGAA
>DGHP01000168.1:0-1744 GCA_002392705.1 Lachnospiraceae bacterium UBA3845
CCGCAGGTTCTGAATCTGCCCTTCCGCACGGATATTAAGCGGGCGGACCGCGACAATGCCATCGATGTCTATATCGGGGAATGGTATGAGGACGTCCTGGCAGACGGGGCCTGGCAGAAGGTATTCACTGAGAAGCCGGCAGTTTTCACGGCGCAGGAAAAGCGCGCATGGCTGGATCAGATGCAGGGCGTGACGCTCGGATCAGACGCCTTCTTCCCCTTCTCTGACAATATCGAGCGCGCCCGCAAGAGCGGCGTGCAGTATGTGGCAGAGCCGGGCGGCAGCGTCCGGGACGACGCGGTTATCGACTGCTGCAACAAGTACGGCATGGCCATGGTATTTACGGGGATCCGCCTCTTCCATCACTGATAGAAAAATAAAAAAGAAAAACCGGAGAGTCTGTGTAAAAGCAGCTCTCCGGTTTATTTTTTCAGCGCTGGCCCTTCTTGATAAGAAAATGATTGATCCGGTCAATCGGATTCAGCAGATCGCTGAGCGAACCGTCATGGTTCAGAGTATCGATGATCAGCGCCAGGAATTTGCTCAGGTCGCAGCCGGTGTAATAGGGCTTGGCCAGAAGCTCCGGACGCTGGTAGACCAGGTTGGTGGTCAGGATCGAAGTGAACAGTCCCTGGCTGTAGGCCTCGTCGAATTTCTCCATGCCGTCCGTGAACAGACCGAAGGTGGCGCAGATAAAGATGCGGCGTGCGTTCCGGCTCTTGAGCTGGCGCGCGATCTCGATCACGCCGTTGCCGGATGATATCATGTCGTCGATGATGACGACATCCTTTCCGCTGACGTCGGCGCCCAGGAATTCATGGGCGACGATGGGATTCTCCCCGTTCACTGTCCGGGTGTAATCCCTTCTCTTGTAGAACATCCCCATCTCGACGCCCAGAACATTGGCCATATAGACCGCGCGGGAGGTTCCTGCTTCGTCCGGGCTCACGATCATGAGACTGTCGGGAGATACACGGAAATCCGGCACCGCCCGGAAGAGCCCCTTGATGAACTGGTAGATCGGGCGGAAATTCTCGAAGCCGCACAGCGGGATCGCGTTCTGTATCCGCGGATCGTGGGCGTCAAATGTGATAAAATTCTCGACTCCCATGGCCACTAGATCCTTGAGCATCTGCGCGCAGTCCAGAGATTCTCTCTGGCGGCGGCGGAACTGCCGGCTCTCGTAGAGATAGGGCATGACCACTGTGATGCGTCTGGCCTTGCCGCCGATCGCGGCGATCGTCCGCTGCAGGTCCACATAGTGGTCATCGGGCGACATATGGTTGGTCTGCCCGCGCAGGTTGTAGGTAATACTGTAGTTGCAGACATCGAGAAGGATGTAGAGGTCGTCGCCGCGGATGGAATCCAGGATCATGGCCTTTCCTTCTCCGCTGCCGAAGCGGGGTGTGCTGTTCCGGATCAGATAACTGTCTCTTGCGTAGCTGTTCAGCTGGGGCGCGCCGCTGTGCTTGTGATCGCGGTCCTTCCGCCACTGGACAATGTAGTTATTTACCTTCTCTCCGAGGACCTCGCTGCTTTTCAGCGCTACGATCCCCAGATCGCCGACGGGCATATCTTCTCTGTTTCTTTTCTGAGCTGCCTGCATGAATATCCTCCATGGAGCTGATAGAAAAAGTCAAACAACTGCCTCAAAGAACCACCCAAAACCCATTGCATTGTACCTGTGCATCTGAGAATGGTCAAGTGTAAAATTGCCCGGCCTGCCGTCAGTGCAGAGTTTTTC
>DGHP01000168.1:1841-3741 GCA_002392705.1 Lachnospiraceae bacterium UBA3845
TTTTCAGCCTGCCGTCAGTGCAGAGGTTTCCGGCCTGCTCTCACGGCTGCATAGTCTTCCGGTCTTTCTGCGGTTCCTGTTTTGTTCCAATTCTTTTCCGGATCCGGATGTCCCTGCCGAAAAGAGGAACCAGAGTGAAATGCTCCACGATGCGGGAAGAGATCCTGTCCGTATAGGCATTCTGCAGTTCGGAAAGGCCCAGGTTGGTGGATATGATGATCCCTTTGCCCAGTGCAATCCGCTCGTTTAAAAGGCGGAAGAGCGCCGATACGGTGAAGGAATTGGTCAGTTCTGTCCCGAGATCATCAATGATGAGCAGATCACATTCGCTGATATAGGATGGACCGGAAGCAGACAGGGCCGTGTCAGCGTCCCTGCCAAACTGCGCGCCGGCCAGGCGTTCAAAGAGCGTGCCGGCCGAAAGGTAGATGACAGAGTGCCCCGACTCGATCAGTTCCTTCGCGATGCAGTGGGAGAGAAAGGTCTTGCCAAGTCCCGTCTGGCCGGTCAGAAGAAGGAAGTCCCGGCCTTTCCCGAACTGGCTGACAAAGCGCCGGCATGTGCGGACGGCTGACTCCATGGTCAGCCTGGAAGACAGGCCGGAGGACGGATCCTTCAGGTCTTCTGGGTAATAATCCATGCACAGGGTATCAAAGTTTTCTTTCTGCAGAATCTCCTGCAGTCCGGACTGGCTGTAAAAAAGGCGGATCACTTCCCGGTCGAAGCAGCGGCAGTGTTTTGCACCGGTCAGGCCGGTGTCCCTGCAGTAGGGGCAGGAGAAGACAGGATCCAGATAATCTTCCGGAAAGCCGTGCTCTCTCAGGAGCCTTCTCCGTTTCAGCTCTGCACTTTCCCCTTTATGGGGCATACCGGAGGGTATGTTTTCTTCTCCGGGCGCTTCCTGCCCGGAAGAGAGCCTGCCGGCCAGGCTCCTGCGTACTTTCTCCACCGCACCCAGGGCAACGCTGCGGTCGATCTCCCTCAGCTCCGGGATCGCCGCGAAGGCTTCTTCCCTGCGTTTTTTCATGAGATGGAAATTGTCAAGCCGCCGCAGGTCGTACTGCTTCATGACCGCGTCATATTGTGCGTTCGTAAGATTCATGGATCAGGATTCCCCGCTTTCCTGTGACTGGATCACCATCCGGCCGATACTGTCCCAGTCGCAGTCCCTGGACTGGAAATTCTTGAAACGGTTCGCGGAAGCGCCGGAGGAGACGGGCGGAAGGGAAGTTCCGCCGGACGCCTTTTTCTCAGTGTGGAGCTCGTCCAGCCTGCGGATATCCGAAAGGGTGTGCACTCCGCTTGCATGCCAGGAGCGCAGAATCGAATCCGCGTAGGAAAACTGGGATCTGGACGTCTTCAGGACCGTCCTGGCGCATGCTTCCTTTATCACGTCCATGGACATGTCCAGATCCTTCAGCCAGCTGTCCATGTAGCGGATCTCGATGTTCGTGGGCATATGGCTGCGGATGCCGAGGGCGCGGAAGATCTCAAAGTAGTCCCTGTTGTAGAGCTGAATCTCGCTGCGGGCCTGTTCCACGCTGCGGATCCCTTTTTCATGCCATGCCTGCGCCACTTTCTCGATGTAGCGGGCGGACTTGTGCCCTTTGGTGATGCAGTATTCCAGCAGAAATTCGATCAGGTCCTCACTCATCCCGAGTGTATCCAGAAAATAGCCCAGATTTTCTTCTTCTGCCTTTGACAGAGGCCGTCCATAGTACTGCTCCGCGATAAACAGAAGCCTCTGGATGTCGCTGCGCCAGCCTGTCTCTTCCCGTTCTCTGCGGGAAAGCGGGGAGCGGAATTCCGTAATCTTGGAGTCCGTGGCCGCCTCTTCGCCTCCGATCTCAGGCGCTGCGGCTGCTGGGACTCTGTCCGGAGTCAGGAGAGGGGCCTCCTC
>DGHP01000168.1:3871-4591 GCA_002392705.1 Lachnospiraceae bacterium UBA3845
GCGGCTGCGGGAACTCTGCCCGGAGGCAGGAGAGGGGCTTCTTCCTCTCTGCTCTCAGGTGCTGCGGCTGCGGGGACTCTGCCCGGAGTCGCCTCTTCGCCTCTGAACTCAGGCGCTGCGGCTGCGGGGATTCTGCCCGGAGACAGGAGACGGACATCCTTCAGACTTCCGTCTTCATCACAGTTCAACTCGATCAGCTTAACTTTTACCCAGTAATTGAGGGCGCGGCGCACGTCCGCTTCCGTGTGGTCAAATACATCCGCAATCCCGGATACGGACAGGTCGCTGATTCCGCTGCTGGCACAGCGCAGCAGGTAGAGGTAGATCTTAACAAATTCCCCGTTTGCGGCGGGCATATAACGGTCAATGAACGTATTCTCAATCAAAGTGACGCTGCCGTCATACGGCAAATGAATTTTCATGAAAATCGCTCCTTTATAATCGGTATTTTTCCTGTCCGCTGCTGCGGGCACGGCGCGCGCTGTAATTCCGCCGTCCCGTCTGCGCACTGTTCCGGGCGGCAGATAAAAGTATAACACAGGCGGAGAGTCCTTATAAGGGATTCTGTTCACAAGTTATCTACAAAAAATCCACACCGGCTTCAGCAAAGCTGCTGACTGCAGATGTGGATTTCAGATATGCATATGCAGATAAAATCATGTTTTGTCCACAGGCAGGGTGCAGCGGCGTTTCATGCGCTTCTCAGGCCCTGCCAAAGGA
>DGHP01000168.1:4742-7241 GCA_002392705.1 Lachnospiraceae bacterium UBA3845
GTCAGTCGCCGGCCAGCAGTTCATCCCCGATCTTTACGACGTCGCCCGCACCCATGGTGATGAGCAGATCTCCCTCCTCAAGGTTCTTCTTCAAAAAGTCCTCGATCTGTGAAAAAGAGGGGAAATACCAGGCGTCGGTTCCGAGATTGGCGATATGCTGCCGCAGGGTATCGGAACTGATTCCCAGGTTGTCTGTTTCACGCGCGGGGTAGATGTCCGCCAGGACGACGCGGTCTGCCAGGCAGAGCGCTTCTGCGAACTCGCTCATAAGTGCTTTGGTTCTCGTGAAGGTATGCGGCTGGAAAACACACCAGATCAGCCGGTGGGGATATTTCTCCGCCGTGTTCAGCGTTGCCCTGATCTCAGTGGGATGATGGGCATAGTCGTCAATGACCGTCACGCCCGTCTTCAGGGTGCCTTTTTTCTGGAAACGCCTGTCGGCGCCTGAAAAGATCAGGAGGCCCTCACGGCAGGCATCCATGGGAATGCCCATGAGATCTGCAGCGGCGATGGCCGCCGACGCGTTCATGATATTGTGCTCGCCGGGGACGTTCAGGCTGAACCTTCCCAGATTCCGCCCGCTGTGCATCAGGTCAAAGCTGCCTCTTCCGAGGGTGTCATAGCTGATGTTGACCGGGTAATAATTGCAGTTCTTAGTTCCGTAGGTGACGACAGAGGCCTCGATCCCTTCCGTGAGCTCGCCAAGCCGGGGGATCTGTCCGTTGATGACCAGAACGCCGTCTTTGCGGATGTTTTTGGCGAAGCGGTGGAAGGAATGGCGGATGTCCTCCAGATCCTTGAAGAAATCCAGATGATCGGCATCCACATTCAGGATCAGGCCGATCTTCGGGGTAAGGCTGAGGAAGCTGTTGGTATACTCACAGGCTTCCGTGATGAAATTCTCAGAGTTTCCGAGACGGATGTTGCCGCCGATCTCCTCCAGGATACCGCCGACCGATACCGTCGGGTCAAGCTTTGCCGCCAGCAGGATGCAGGCAAGCATGGAGGTTGTCGTCGTTTTTCCGTGGGTGCCGGAGACCGCTATGGAATTGCTGTAGTTGTCCATGATCTGGCCGAGCAGCTGAGCCCGTGTGAGCATGGGCTTTCCGCGCCGGAGCGCTTCGGCGAATTCCGGGTTGTCCGGATGTACGGCAGCTGTGTAAACGATCACTTCCGATTCATCGCGGATGTTGTCCGCGCTCTGCGGGCAGGCGATCACAGCTCCCTGCTTTACAAGCTGTTCCGTCAGCGGGGACCGTCTGGAATCGGATCCGGTGACAGTGAAACCTTCCTTAATAAGAACGGAAGCAAGCCCGCTCATGCTGATCCCGCCTATACCGATGAAGTGGATATTGATGGGGTGCTGGAAATCTATACGGTACATATGTGAAAACTCCTTATTATCTGCCTGTTTTTATCCGGGAACTGTCTCCCTGCTCAGATCTTATCATCTGACTTTGTCCGGCAGGGCACCGGGCACTCCCCTAAGTATACACTTGCAGAGGCCAAAAGAAAAGAAGAAAACGTTCAGACTCTGATTCCTGCTCCGCAGAGGGACGTGAATCGTAAAGCGCTGAGACGGGGACGGGGCTGCATAATGACTGCCGCGGGCTGCCGGAGCCGGGCTTAGACGGAGCGCAAAGTGACACTTTTTTTAGAAAACTGTGCAAATCAACTAAAAAATGGGTTCAATTTCTGCAAATTCAATAAAAACTGGACAGGTTTTAGTTAATAGAAGTGTATTTGTTAAATGAATCACAACAAAAAACAATTCCAAATAAATTTCAAATTTGTAAATTATGTTCACAAACATGGACCCGTGTGCTATAATGTGCCTGCGAGTTTCTTAATCTATCAGTGTTAGGGGTGATAATGTGGTAAAAAAAGAGATGATAGCCATGCTGCTGGCTGGCGGACAGGGTTCCAGGCTCGGAGTGCTGACCGCGAAGGTTGCGAAACCTGCCGTGGCTTTTGGCGGTAAATACAGAATTATCGATTTTCCGCTGAGTAACTGCATCAACTCCGGGATTGACACCGTTGGCGTACTTACTCAGTACCAGCCGCTGAGGCTGAACACCCATATCGGGATCGGTATTCCCTGGGATCTGGATAAGAATGTCGGCGGTGTTACGGTTCTTCCGCCCTATGAGAAAGTGGGAAAGACAGAATGGTATACCGGCACCGCGAACGCGATTTACCAGAACCTGGCCTATATGGAGAGCTTCAACCCGGATTATGTGCTGATTCTGTCAGGCGACCATATCTATAAGATGGATTACGAGGTGATGCTGGATTACCACAAGTCTCACAAGGCGGATGTTTCGATTGCCGTCATGCCGGTGCCCCAGGAGGAGGCCAGCCGTTTCGGAATCGTCGTTGCCGATGAGCACGGAAGAATCCGGGAGTTCCAGGAGAAACCGGAGCATCCGAAGAGCAATCTGGCATCGATGGGGATCTATATCTTCAGCTGGCCTGTGCTCAGGGATGCGCTGAAGAATC
>DGHP01000085.1 GCA_002392705.1 Lachnospiraceae bacterium UBA3845
TGGAGGAAGGGAAAGTATATGATTCCTCCGTGCTGAACCAGATCGATTTTGAAAAGGGGGAAATCCGGAAGATCACAGCTCCTGAAGGCGAAAGGATCCGGCCCCTGACATTTATGAAGGAGGATCTGGTGTACGGAATCGCCCGCGCCTCCGAGATCGATGTCCGTCATGGCGGCAACGGGGTCTTCCCCATGTACTCCGTCCGGATCGAGGATGAGGAGGGAAACCAGGTCAAGGATTATCAGGCGGGCGGTCTCTATGTGACCTCGATCAGCCAGTCGGACAACCTGCTGAACCTCTCCCGGGTCAGCAGGAACGGAAGCGGCTTCATAGAGGCGACGCCGGATCAGATCGTGTCCACGGATACCTCTTCCGACGTGGCCTTCGGCGTGGCTACCATGGAGGACAGCAGGAGGCAGACGCAGGTCCTCCTGAGAGTGGGAAGCTCCATCAGCCATACCACACCCCAGCTGATCAACAGCAAGATCGTCAGCGGCCAGAGAGTTCCCCAGATCGACATACCGGAGAACCCCGAGGCGGAGGATCTGTACTATGTCTATGCTTCCGGTGGTCTGGACGCGATCTGCACCTACCCGAACGAGGCGATCGTGAAGGCGGACGAGATGTTCGGCGTCGTGGTGGATCATAATCTGGATTATGTCTGGGTCAGAGGCGACAAAGATGTCAAATGCCTGATCGATGTGGAGAATGTGCCCGCGGCGGTGCGAAGCGGTACGACGGATATTGCACAGCTTGAGGCGGGACTCGGAACCGATGTGATCGATGTGTCCGGCTGCAGCCTGGATGAGGTTCTCTATTTTGTATCCCACGGAAGGCCGGTTATCGCGCAGACCGAGGAAGGCGTGAAGATTATCGTCGGCTATGACGATTACAACACGCTGCTTCTGAATCCGGGAGAGGATGAATGGTATTACTATGGAATCAATGATTCCACCAACCTGTTCCTGCGCTCCGGGAATGAATTCTATTCCTATATGAACCCGGTGCGCTGAGGCGGGCGGAAAGCGGAAGATCTGCGCCGGATCTGCGGTGCCCGCTGAGACTGCACAGCAGGTCCGCGCTGCCGATGACAGCGCACAATTACAGCCGCACGCGAATATAGAGGAAAGGGAGAATGTCCGAATGAATTTTACAGAGCTTGCCGCTTATATTGATTCCCTGCCGGGACTGGGCGTTCCGGGCTGCGATCTTGCGGTATACAGGGATCATGAGCAGATCTTCCGGCGGACGGCCGGATGGAGAGATGTCCGCAGAACGCAGCCGATGCGGGGGGATGAGGTCTACTGGATCTATTCCTGCACGAAGGTGTTCACAACCTGCGCCGCCATGCAGCTGATCGGGCAGGGACGGCTGAGCCTGGATGATCCGGTGAGCCGCTACATTCCCACCTACGCGGATCTGACGGTAAAGGACGGGGACAGTGTGCGGCCGGCCTCCCGCGTCATGACAATCCGGCACCTGATGAGCATGCAGAGCGGGCTTTCCTATGAGCTGAAAACCCCTGCCATGGATGAGCTGCTCGCAGAAACGGGCGGAAATGCAACGACACGGCAGCTGATGGAGGCGAAGGCGAAGGATCCCCTGGAATTTGACCCGGGAACGGATTTCCTCTACAGCCTCAGCCATGACGTCCTGGCCGTGGTGATCGAGGAGGTTTCCGGGATGAAGTTTTCGGAATACCTGAAGAAACATATCTTCGATCCGCTGGGCCTTGCTACGGTGGGCTTCACCCTGACGGAAGAGAAGAAAAAGCGCATGTGCGCGCCGTTCGTTTACGACGGGAAAGGCAATTTCCTCCATGCCCCCGAGGATGAGAATGACTACCGGATCAGTCCGGATTACGAAAGCGGCGGCGCGGGCCTTCTGAGCGATCTGAAGGACTATATAACCTTCGTGGATACGCTGGCCTGCAACGGTATCAGCCGGCAGGGCGTACAGATTCTTCCGCCGGAGATGATTCAGCTCTGGAGCGCCAACCAGCTGGCGGCGAAGAGCAGACAGACCTTTGACGCCTGGAACCGGAAGGGATATTCCTACGCTCTCGGCGTCCGGACCCGGGTCGAAGCGGATCTGGGCGGAAAGGGCCAGGTCGGGGAGTTCGGCTGGGACGGTGCCGCCGGCGCATGGAATATGGTGGATCCCGTCAACCATGTATCGGCTTATTTTGCCATGCATGTCCGCAATTACGGCTACAGCTATGACGTGATTCATCCCAGGATCCGGGACCTGATTTACAGAGGGCTTGCATAAAACCATCTTGCCGGGCAGGCGGCCTGACAGGAAGAAGTGGAAGACCGGGGATACAGGCAATGCGGCTGCCGGTTCGAAAGGGAACAGGGAAACCGGCCCGGAAAGGAACAGAAAAGCGGGACCGGAAAAGCACGAAGAGGCCGGTCCGGGAAGGAACTGAAAACGAAAGCTTTCGGGAGTTGAGAGATGAAAGAAAAATGGAAAGTCGTTATAAACGCGCCGGTTGTGATCGGTTTTACAGCGATCTGCTTTGCGGCCACTCTTTCCGGCCTTCTGACCGGGGGATACAGCACCCGGCTGTTATTCCAGACGATGCATACGCCGTTAAAGAACGTGATGACCTGGCTGCGCTTTTTCACACATGTTTTCGGACATTCGGACTGGTCCCATTTTACGGGAAATGCCGCGTATCTTCTGCTGCTCGGTCCCATACTGGAAGAGAAGTACGGA
Organism: Lachnospiraceae bacterium UBA3845; assembly: GCA_002392705.1. Lineage (GTDB taxonomy): Bacteria > Bacillota > Clostridia > Lachnospirales > Lachnospiraceae > Porcincola. Next base: position 2,722 of record DGHP01000085.1, read on the forward strand.
AAGTTCTCCATCGTGAAGGTGATCGCGGTTACGGCTTTCATCACGGGGGTGGTCAATTATATTTTCTTCCCCGGAGTGGCTTTGTGCGGAGCCAGCGGAGTGGTATTCGCCTTTATCCTTCTGGTTTCGTTCACGGGCTTCAGAGACGGGGAGATTCCGCTGTCATTTATCCTGGTTGCCCTGATCTTTATCGGGCATCAGCTCTTTGATGCTGTTTTTGCCAGCGATAATATCTCCCAGCTGTCCCATATCATCGGCGGCGCGGTAGGCGCGGTGTCGGGATACAGCTGGAACAGAAAATCCTGAAAAAAAACGCCGGCCGGATGAACTCCGGCCGGCGGAACGGTTTCAGACTTATTCTTCCTCCATGCTCCTGCAGCTTTCAAGAAGCTCAATGATCGGAAGATGCTGGGGACATGCCGCTTCACACTGCCCGCACTGAATGCATTCACTTGCCTTTCCTTTTCCCTGGGTGACGATGCCGTATTCCCTGACGGTGCGGAACCGGGGACTTCCCTTGCGGCGGTTGGCCACCGTGAAGATATCCGGGATCGGGATTCCCATGGGACATCCCTCCGTGCAGTAACGGCAGGCGGTACAGGGAATGGATTTGTCGTTATTGAGCGCTTCCTGGGCTTTATGGATCAGCTCCTGCTCGGCCTCTGTCAGCGGCTTGAAGTCTTTCATGTAGCTGAGATTGTCTTCCATCTGCGCAAGGCTGCTCATACCGCTGAGGACTACGATAAGGTTTTCCAGGCTTGCCGCGAAACGGACAGCGTAACTGGAATAGGAGGATCCGCCGCGTACCGGGTCGAACACGGCTTTGACAGTCAGGATGGGATCCGCCAGGATGCCGCCCTTTACCGGTTCCATGACGGTGACGGGCTTGCCGAATTCTTTGCAGATCTCCCAGTTTTTCCGGGAAGCCACGCCGGGATTTTCCCAGTCCGCGTAGTTGAGCTGGAGCTGTACGAATTCCGCGTCAGGATGTTTTGTGAGCAGGATTCTCAGAAGCTCGGGATCAGCATGGAAGGAGAAGCCCCAGTGCCGGATCAGTCCTTTCTTTTTCAGCTCGGCCATGTAATCCCAGAGTCCGTATTCTTCGTACATCTCATAGTTTCCGCGCTGAATGGCATGGAGAAGATAGTAGTCGATATAGCCGGCGCCGGTGCGCTCCAGACTGGTATAGATCTGCTGCCGGGCATCTTCGGGGTCTTTCGCCACACGGACGTTGAGCTTTGTGGCTACGGTATAGCTCTCCCGGGGATAGCGGTCGGCGACGGCAGCCTTAAACGCGGCCTCGCTTTTTCCGTCATCGTAGACATATGCGGTGTCAAAATAAGTGCCACCGGCCTCGAGGAACCGGTCGGCCA
>DGHP01000060.1 GCA_002392705.1 Lachnospiraceae bacterium UBA3845
TCGGATGGAGGATTACCTCGTCCGCACCGCCGCTCTCCACGAATTTACCGTGCTCCATGATATAGATGCTGTCAGAGATATAGTAGGCAAGGCCGATATCATGGGTGATGAAGATGACGGTCATGCCGATCTCGTCGCGCAGCTGAAGCAGCATGTCCAGGATGGTAGCCCTGGAGCAGGCATCGATCATGGAGGTCGGCTCATCGGCGAGCAGGATCTTCGGCTTCAGGAGGAAGATGCGGGCGATCATCAGACGCTGCATCTGTCCGCCGGAAAGCTCGAAGGGATATTTGTTGGTCAGCTCGGCAAATTTCAGGTTGACGAAGCTGCAGGCTTCCGTCATCATCTCGAACTTCTTATCCTTCGGGAGGTTTTTGCCGCCTCTCATATTGATGCAGTCCAGAAGGACGGTATCAATCTTGTTGAAAGTGTTGAAGGAGGAGAAGGGATCCTGGAAGATCGCCTGGATGCCGGACCAGTATTCCTTGAGCTTCGCCCGGGAGGAGATGTCCCTGGGCTTACCCTGGTAGTAGATCTGGCCGTCCGTTTCCTTCAGAAGCCCGAGCAGCATCTTTGACAGGGTCGTCTTTCCGGAACCGGACTCGCCCACGATACTCACAAGTTCTCCCTCATGAAAGTCAAAGTCCACGTGATCCACGGCTTTAGTTGTGATCTTCCCGGTATGGAAATATCTGGTGACGCCGACGCCTTTCAGGCAGGACGGGGCTTTGGAAAAATCACGTCTGGTTGAAGTAGTCTCGCTCACGTGTCACACCCCCTTCGTCAGGCGGACCGGTCCGTCAGCGGAGCCGGTATCCGATGCAGCCTCGGCTGCGTTCATTTCATCTTCCTTCCGGTATATCTCACGGAGTTCTTCGACGCTGATGCCGCAGCGGTAAGTGCGCCCGGGGGCAAAGTCGATGACCGGCATCTGGTTGTATCTGCATTCCGGCTTCGCGTAGCGGCAGCGCTCCGCGAAACGGCAGCCGGCGGGCGGATTCTTCAGGTTCGGCGGTGTGCCCGGGATTGCGGTCAGTTTTACAGACCTTGTTCCTTCCTCGGGTACGAGGATCGAGTTCATCAGTCCTCTGGAATAGGGATGAACCGGATCGAAGACCATCTCTTTGGCGCTGCCGCGCTCGACGATCTGGCCCGCGTACATGACCATGATGTCATCCGTTACGTTGTAAAGGAGGGGCAGCTCGTGGGTAATGAAGATCATGGCCTGAATCATGCCTTTGTCCATCATGTCCCGGAGCATCTTGATGACCATCTTCTGGCTGGTGACGTCCAGCGCGGAGGAAGGCTCGTCCGCAATCAGCACCTTCGGCTTGAGAATGGTGGAAATAGCGATGACAACACGCTGCTTCATACCGCCGGACAGTTCCACCGCATGTTTGTCCAGGGCTTCCACCGGAAGCCCCAGCTCGGCGAAACGGTTCTGCGCCATCTCGTAGATATCTTTTTTGTTGGCTTTCGGATCGTGCGCGAGGATAACGTCCTCGATGAATTTGCGGATTTTTCTGGTCGGGTTGAGGGCGTTCATAGCTGCCTGCGGAATGTAGGCGATCTCTGTGCCGAGTACGGTCCGCCGCACTTTATCGGGATCCATCCCGGAGATGTTTTTTCCGTCGATGATGATATCGCCGCTCATATAATGGAGCGGTGCGAAATAATATCCCATCAGGCTCAGGGCCAGGGTGGATTTTCCGCAGCCCGACTCGCCCGCGATGCCGAGACTTTTGCCCCGCTCAATCTTCAGGGAGACATGGTCGACCGCGTAGACGTCCTCGTGGAATCTGGTTACATATTTGGTGGTCAGGTTTTTGACTTCCAGCATTACATCACTCATAGCATCCTCCTCCTTAATCTCTCAGCGTCGGGTTGAATACCTGATCCAGCCCGGTGTTCATCAGGTTCAGTGAGAAGGAGATCAGTGCGATCACGCCGATGACCGGGAAGTAAGCCCACCAGGAACCGCCCAGATGAGCGGAGTAGAGCATGGCCCAGTTCATCATAAGCCCCAGGGTCGCGGTCTTTGTTGTGGAGGGCCCCAGACCCAGCAGGGACAGCTGCGCTTCAGAAAGAATCGCGGAGCTGATCTGCAGGATAAAGGCCATAACCACGTAGGATGCGATGTAGGGCAGGATGTCAGTCATGACAATCCGGAAAAGGCTGTGGCCGGACAGCTTGGACAGGTTGACGTGGTCGCGGTTGCGCAGGGAGATAACCTGCGAGCGGACGGAACGTGTGGTCCAGGTCCAGCTGGTAAGACCGATGACGACAGCGACGACCATGGCGCCGCGGGCTTCCTGGCCGATCGAATAGTTGATCAGGATCAGCAGGATGAAGCTGGGGATGACGGTGAAAATGTTGGTGATGAACATGATGATGTCATCCACGAGGCCGCCCACATAGCCGGACAGCAGGCCGAAGACCAGGCCGATGAAGGTGGCGATGACGCCGGCCACCAGACCGATCAGAAGCGAAGTCCCGATGGCGGAAACCAGTTCCTTGAGCACGTCGCGGCCGAAGTTGTCGGTGCCGAGCGGGAGCTTGACGATGCTTTTAACCTGATTGACGGGAACATAGTTCATGGGATCGATATCCTTGATCTTAACGCTCTCGTCATCGCTGGTTACTTTAAGCGGAGTCTCCTTCCCGGAGGAACTCAGGTCCGCATTGAGTCTCTTGCAGGCATTTCTCTCTGATTTTGTCATGCCCTTCGGTTTGGCGCTTTCGTCATAGTTTGCCTTCCAGATCTCAAGAAGGGCCTCGTTGTCCGTTGTGTCCACACCGTCCATATCGATCTCCATGGCAGTCAGCCATGTGACCATGCGCACCCGCTGTTCATCACTGATGGAGACGACGGCGCGGTCCGCAGCGGTTTTGGACTTGGGATTCAGGTTCGTCCGGAAGGAGGAAGTCGCGTCGTAGAGAGAAAAGTAGGTTCCGGGCGGCGTGAAGCTGCCGCGGTCGGAGCCGATGAATACGCTTTCGAGCGGATCTCCCGGATGGACCAGCGGATATATGATCGAGAGCAGCAGGATGCCGAAGAAGATCACGAATCCGATTACGAATTTGGGAGAATGGAAAACCTGTCTGATTGTATTTTTCATATGACCACCTCCCGTCAGTCGAACTGTGCAGCCTTGACTCTGGGATCAATGAAGCCGTAGATGATGTCAAGGAAGAAAGTGGACAGCAGAACCATGATCGTGATGATCAGGGTTGTCGCGGAGATCAGCGGATAATCCGCGGAAGTGACCGCCTTGTACATGGTGGATCCAAGTCCCGGATAGCTGAATACGATCTCGGCAACCAGGGCGCCGCCCATCATGGTACCGATGGAGAGGGCAAGGCCTGTGATCTGCGGAAGCATGGCGTTGCGGAACACATATCCGACGATCTTGCGGTCGGAGATCCCGAGGAAACGGGAATATTTGACGTAGTCCGCGTTCAGCTCGTAGATGGACATGGAACGCATTCCGATGGCCTGCCCGCCGATGGAGACCAGTACGATGCTCCAGAAGGGAAGCTGGTAGTGGGCAATCACCGACTTGATGAAGTTCCAGCTGAAGGTGGGGATCATACCGATATCATAACCGCCGTTGACCGGGGCGATCTTCCATTTGACTGCGAACAGAACAAGAAGGATAACGGCCATGCCGAAAGCCGGAATCGCGCTGAACAGCATGGAGAGCGGCATCAGAACCTTGTCGAAGCCCTTGCGGATGTAAGCGGCAAGGGCGCCCAGAAGGTTGCCCAGAAGCCAGCCGATGATGATGGCCGGGAGCTGGAGCGCGAGCGTCCAGGGAATGGCGTTGCCGATAATATCGGAAACTGTCCGGGGATACTGACTGAAAGAGAAGCCGAAATCACCTCGGAGCGCATTTTTTACAAAGATAAAGAACTGTACAACTATGGGCTTATCCGTGCCGAATACTTTCTGGAAACGTTCATAGATTTCCTTGGTCGTCGATGCGTCCGTGACACCCTGCGCCATCTTGCCTGTAATGGCGGCGACAGGGTCGGCCGGCATCAGACGGGGAAGAATGAAGTTTAATATAACGGCAACGACAAGGGTGATGATAAACCAGAGGATCTTTTTGCCGAAATATCTACGGTATCCTTTCATAATAAATTACCCCCGTGCTTGGTTCCGGATTCCGGAGAAGAATGCTCCGGAGCGGAAAAGAATGGATCTGCCGGGATCTGTCACGGAAGAAGATATGCCCCGTAAAAACGGGGCATATCAGCGGGTATATCAAAGAACTTTCAGCTTAACGCGCCTGCTGCCATACGGCCCAGGCCGGTGCCTTCCGTTTCCCGGTCTGCCCGATCACTGCGGGTCAGGATTATTCCTCAACCAGCTCCAGCTCATACAGGCAGCGGATACCGTAACCGTCAGTACCGCAGGCCGGCGGGATGTTGTACTCATCGCCCTGCTCCGGATAATTGGTCCATACAGACTCATTTACCGCGAAGAAGAAGGACGGACGATACATCAGGGAGAAGCTCGGAACTTCGGTCAGATAGATCTCAACAGCTTCGGTATACAGAGCCTTCAGCTCATCCGGATCAGTTGTAAGCGGGATCGCTTTGATGATCTCATCAGCACGCTCGTTGCTGTACTGGCCCCAGTTTCCGCTCCAGTTGTTCTGTACGCCGACAAAGTCGGAGGACAGGAACTGACGGACACGGCCCCACGGCATGGACGGGCCGGCGCCATCCGGAGAATACATAAAGATGTCATATTCGGTCTGGTCCGGAGAAGTGAATACAGTCTGGTATGTGCTCCATTCCGGGAACAGAGTGGTGATTTCAACGCCGATGTTCTTTCCGGCTGCCGCTACGATTTCCATAGCTGCCTGCCAGTCGGTCCATCCGTTCGGGCAGCATGCGTTCAGGGAGATCTTTTCTCCGTTGACTTCACGCCATCCGTCGCCGTCGGTATCGGTGATGCCTGCTTCGTCCAGAAGGGCGGTTGCGCCTTCGATGTCGTTGCCTGCCCACTGCAGATCCGCAACAGCGTCATGATCGAAAGTAGCCTGCTCGCCTTCGGTCGGGTTCATCATGGAACGCGGAACGTCGGAGAAGGACGGGCTCTGGTTGGTCATGGCCTGCTCGATGATCGCATCATAGTCAACTGCAAGAGCGATGGCTTTGCGCAGAGCGGTGTTCTCAGCCAGAACCGGGTTGTTCATGTTGTACCATGCGGTCGGCATGGTCAGGCAGATGCCGTAGGGCTCCTCATCCATGTAGGTGGAAACCGGAAGGTCGTCTTCCAGCCACATGTTCTGGATGTTCGGAACGAAAATCTGTCCGATATCGATGTTGCCTTCACGGAAAGCAGCTTCGGTAGCGGCATTGTCGGCATAGATGGTATGAGCGATATACTTCGGAACCGGAAGCTTGCCCCAGAGGGATTCATCCTGTCCCCAGTAATCATCGTTGCGGACAAAGGCAACAATCTGGTCATTGTGGAAATACGGGCCGTAAGGTCCGGAATAGGCTGCATCCTCAGCCGGATCAGCCAGGATCGCGGTAGCGTCGCCGCCGTTGCGCTCTTTGCAGGTGTCGATCCATGCTTTCTGGGCGACATAGGTTGCCACCAGGAAGTCGGAGATCTTCAGCGGGTTGGCCGGTTTGCCGTCCTCGGTCAGGACAGACTTGATAATGAAGGTGGTGTCATCGACCTTCTCCATGGAGTCGATGTAATCTTTGTAGGTAGCGCCTGCGCCGTTGTTGATCTCAACGGAGATCTCCCAGGTCGCGATCACGTCGTCCGCGGTGACCGGTGTACCGTCATTCCACTTCGCGGCGGGATTCAGATGAATGGTCACTTCCGTCTGGTCTTCGTTCCATTCCGGATCGCCGAGCGCCAGAAGCGGAGTCATGCTGCCGTCAAGCAGGTTGAACATGTACAGAGTCTCAAACATGACCGTACGGGTTCCGGAAGTGGCTGTGGCGATCGCCATAGCGTTATTCTGGTTTGCACCGATCGGGCTGTAGGAGTTCACTGTGCCCCACTGCTGTCCGCCGAAGTAAACGGTTTCGTTGCGGGGGAGTTCGGTCGTCTCTACGTTTTCTGCCATCGCGCTGAAAGCGCTGCCGGCGGTCATGGCCATGGCGAGCGTCAGAGCCAGAAGTCTGCGTTTCTTCATAGTTTTGAATGCCTCCTTTTGAAATGAATAGTAGTGGACCCTTCGGTCAGTCGTCAGCTGCTATGATCGCCCCCACGGCGATTTTTTATTATCCTATCATAAATGAACAGAATCATCAATGTTTTTTGCGAAAAAACAGTATATTTTTACCTCATCAGCGTGAGATAATTTCATAATGGATAGTTATTATAGACAAAACGGAGAGAAGCCATATTTAGGGACAAAGGCCTTCCGGCCGGGCTGTATATGAATAATGTTGTGAATACGACTGTATAAGAGGGTCAGCAGCAGTACTGCGGTTTCAGGGAAAACACAGAGCTGCGGCAAAATTGACCGCCCTTTCCGCCTGTGTTAGTATAGAAAGCAGGCCTGGCAGCGCTGAGATGGAAAGCCCCTGCAGGCAGAAGAAACCAGGTGTCTGCCGGTCAGATAAGGGAAACAGCGAAAAAGTTTCGTGAATTCTGCAGGAGAAACAGAGAAAGAGGGCGGAAAATGATACGCAATATAATATTTGACGTGGGATATGTTCTGATCGGCTACTCATGGAAGGAGCAGTTTCTCCGCTTCGGATACAGCGCAAAGGCGCTGGCGCGCCTGGCGCAGGCCATGTTCGGCGAGGGGGTCCGGGACGGCTCCCGGCCGCTCTGGGAAAAGTATGACTGCGGAGAGATAAGTGACGGGGAGATCCGTGCCGAATGTCTGGCAAGATATCCGGAGGACCGGCAGGCTCTGGAATGGTTTTTTGACAATCCTTCGGACTGGGCGGTGCTTCTCAGTGACATGGCGGATCTGATCCCCCTGCTGAAAGAGAAGGGATACCGCGTCTACCTTCTGTCAAATTATCCTGAAAGGCTGTGGAAATGTCATGTGACGGTGCAGCCCTTTTACAGCCGGACGGACGGGGAGACCGTCTCCTATGCGGAACACTGCCAGAAGCCCGAGAAGAGATTCTTTCAGATCCTGCTGGACCGTTACGGGCTCAGGCCGGAGGAATGCCTTTTTCTGGATGACCGGGCGGACAATACGCATCAGGCGGAGGCGCTCGGGATCGAGGCGATCACGCTGGACAGCCCGGCAGCCCGC
>DGHP01000128.1:0-1835 GCA_002392705.1 Lachnospiraceae bacterium UBA3845
ATTCAGTAATCCGAGCGATATATAAGGTAATTGATAAAGAGCACCGGACCGTCATCCCGGTGTTCTTTTTTTATCTCTGTGTGACGGTTGCTTCCGGATTCCCCTGCTTACTGAGCCACCTGCTTACTGAGCCGCTCGTTTCCGGGGCCCCTGTCTGCAAAGCCGCTCGTTTCCGAAGCTGCATGCCTGCAGTGCCGCTTGTTTCCGGAGCCCTCCCGCCTGCAGGGCTGCTCATTTTCGTAGCCCCCTGCCTGCAGGGCCGCCTGTTTCCGGAGCCCCTGTTTTCAGGGCCGCCTGTTCAGCGCGGGCTGCTGTATTTCACCAGCAGAAGTTCCACTCCTAGCTCCCCGCTGATCCTTCCTGTCTTAATATGCTCTTCCGTCCGGGCACAGTCCTCCACCGCCTGTCTCAGTTCCTCCCCGCGGATCCCGCCCGCCTGATCCATATACTTTCTGACCAGGGAAGGAAACTTCAGCCCCAGCGCCTCCTGGATCTGCGCGTAGCCGCGGCCGCGCTCCATCATGCTTTTTGTGAGCATCAGCAGATTGTACTGCCTGCTTATCAGGGCAAGAATCCGCTCAGGCCGTTCCTTCAGCTGCAGCAGGTCGCCGTAGAGGCGAAGGACCCTGCCCCGCTCTCTGCGCGTCACAGATTCGATCATATCAAAAACACGGTCCTCAATCCTGGCGCTGACCAGATCATCCACGTCCCGGATCTGAATGCCGCCCCCCTCTCCGGCATAGACGATCAGTTTCTCGGTCTCGGAGCTGATCCGGACCATATCATCCCCGGTCAGTTCCAGGAGATGCTCGAGGGCTGTACCCGTAATGCTGACCTTCTCTCTCCGGAAACGTCCAAGAACCCATCTTCTTAAAGTATCCGCATCCGGATGGAGAAATTCCACCGCCAGCCCGTTCTTCTGAACGGCCTTGTACATGCGGCTCCGCTTATCAACTTTGTCCTCTGAGAAAAGAAGAACGCTGGTCTGGGGAATCTCCGGAAGAAAAGAGAGCATGGCAGCGGTCTCTCCCTCATCCGCACCCGGCGCAAACAGTCCGGTATTCTCGGCCAGAATCATCCTGTAGTCAGAAAAAAAAGGCATGGACATGGCCTCATCCTTCAGCTGTCCTGCAGAAATCCTTCCGTCTTTGTGAATATTCAGATTCATGGTATCTCCTTCGGGTATGAGGGCCGCAGTCAGCTCCTTCATATTCTGCCTGAGCAGATAGGCTTCCTCTCCGAAAAAAAGATAGACCCTGCAGAAGCTTCTCTCCTTCAGCTGGTCCCGGAAAATGTGGTATGAATCATTCTGATTCTTTTTTCTGCCCTGTGCCATCGCTTTACAATCCAGTCTTTTTATGTGATAATCTTGGCGTTACAGATGCGGCGCAGCATGCGCTCAGACGCAGCTGCTCCGGTGCAGAGCTTTTCCGCCCGCTGATCATCTGTTCTGTCTATGTTTTATTTTAGCAAGAAAAGAGGTTTTACACAATGAGCCACACAATCATTCCCGATGGATACCGTCCTCTTCTGTCCATGTATGACACGCAGAAAGCGATCGGAACCATCAAAAGACAGTTCGCTGACACGCTTGCCGCGACCCTTCAGCTGCACCGGGTCTCCGCGCCCCTCTTTCTGGAAGCGTCCACAGGCCTGAATGACGACCTGAACGGATATGAGCGAAAGGTCACATTTGACATCAAGGATACCGGAACCGAGGCTCAGGTCGTACAGTCTCTGGCAAAATGGAAGCGCCAGGCCCTGAAGGACTACAATTTCCACGTCGGAAAAGGCCTCTATACGGATATGAACGCGATCCGCAGGGATGAGGAACT
>DGHP01000128.1:1894-4502 GCA_002392705.1 Lachnospiraceae bacterium UBA3845
GACAACCTGCATTCGATCTACGTCGATCAGTGGGACTGGGAGAAGGTGATCCGCAAAGAGGACCGCACCATCGACTATCTGAAACAGACTGTGCGTGCCATCGTATCCGCCGTCTGCGCCTGCGAGATGAACCTTCACGCGCAGTTCCCGGCCCTGTATGAGCTTCCGCTCCATACGCCGGAAGTCACCTTTATCAGTTCCCAGGAGCTGGAAGACCTGTATCCTGACCTCACCCCGAAGGAGAGGGAAAACCGCTTTGTAAAAGAAAATGGAACCAGCTTCCTTATGCAGATCGGGAAGAAACTCCGCTCCGGGAAACCCCATGACGGCAGAGCGCCGGACTATGACGACTGGGATCTGAACGGTGACATTCTTTTCTGGAACAATACGCTGAATATCAGTTATGAGCTGTCCAGCATGGGGATCCGCGTGAGCCCTGAAAGCCTTGACAGTCAGCTTCGCGAAGCCGGGGCCGATGAGCGGCGCACGCTGCCCTTCCATAAAGCCCTCCTGGCAGGCGAACTGCCCTATACCATCGGCGGAGGAATCGGACAGAGCAGACTCTGCATGCTCATTCTGGGATCTGCCCATATCGGCGAGGTCCAGGCCAGTGTCTGGGACGCCGATACAAAAGCGATCTGCGCAAAAGCCGGCATTCCGCTTCTGTAAAGCTGCTTTGCAGTCCTCTGTTAATACTTCCAGCTAAAAAACGCATCTGCTTCTTTGCAGATGCGTTTTCTGACTCTTCATAAGTTCCGGCTGTTCTCAGGCAGCCTCGGTCTCACTGTATTTTGATGTACCGTATCCGTCCGGGAACAGAACTCCGGTCCCTCCGGTCATCTTCATGTATTCATCGGTCAGCTGCGTGCGCTGCTCCTCTACATAATCGGAGTCATTGTCCGCGTTGCCGCTTGTCATGCCGTCTCCGTAGATGGTCTCCTGCATCTGACGGATCGTATCGTCCCAGTCGGGAACCAGCATGCCCTGGCTGTCAACAGTAATGATATCGTACATGCCGTCATAAGGCACGCGGTCTGTTACAAAGGAGTAGGTGAGAAGCTTCGGCGCATCCGAAACCAGATCCCAGATCTCCTCCTCCGGGATGTTATGCGTGATAAGCGGAAGCACCTTTATCACAAAACCGATCAGTTCTGTGGAACTGAGAGTCTTGATCCGCTCCACCATCTGGGAAATGACATATCGCTGACGCTGCGTCCTGGAATAATCCGAATTTCCGACGAAGCGGTTTCTCGCATAGGCAACGGCCTGGATTCCATCGCACATGTAGGTTCCCCAGCCGGGAAGAAGATGCTCTTCATAGGGGATCTCCATGGTATTGCACATATCCATCATATAGCCGTTGGCGACCTCAACCTCTTCATCCGTGAGAGTGAGCTCCACGCCGCCGAGGGCGTCCACAATCTTTACCATGTCCTCGAAATCGACGGCTCCGTAGCGCTCCACATCGATTCTGAAATTCTCTTTTATGGTCTTCGCCAGCAGGGGACCGGCGCCGTAGGCATAGGAGGCGTTCAGCTTCATATAGCCGTGTCCCGCCACATTGACATAAGTATCGCGCATCAGGGAGATAATGCTGACCCGTTTCTTCTCGGCGTTGATCGAAACCAGCATCACACTGTCCGCGTTCCCGTTCCAGGACTTGTCACGGCGGTCAACACCCGCGAGGACAATATTATAAACATCTTCGTTGAGAATGGTATCCAGACTCTCCGTCTTACTCATGAGAAGATGGATATTATCCAGCTCCGATTCATTTACAACTGTCCCTTCCAGTATGGCCTCCGTCTCTTCGTAGGCAGCATCCGGAAGTGTCTCCACCTGCATGACATCTTCATCTGCTACAAAGTTTGCCAGGCTGATCAGGCTGTGTCCATAGAAATAGATGGCAAAACTGCCTGCGGCGACAAGGCCGAGCAGCAGGCACAGTACAATCGCCATGATCTTTTTCCAGTTCGGCCCGCGTGTTACCCTCTCTCTATATGAATCGATATCCTGTCGGGACATGCTCGATCTCCTCCTAAAGTAGACCTTCGGATGATTTAAGGCAAAGAAAAAGCTTTCTGATCGCTCAGAAAGCTTTTCTGCGGAAGATGGGACTTGAACCCACATGACCTGAACGATCACAGGCACCTGAAGCCTGCGCGTCTGCCAATTCCGCCACTTCCGCGAATAACCAGGTGGGTCTCTCAACTCACATCGCATACTATAACACGTATACCCATATCTGTCAAATACAAATTTAGGATATTTTATGCTCTGCAAGTACTGACCATACCCTGAAAACCGCATACAAAATCTTTTATCCAGACATCATTCCGTCTTCCCTGAACCGATATCAAGGATAAGCGTGCGACCGATTAGTAACAGTCAGCTCCATGCATTACTGCACTTCCACCTCTGTCCTATCAACCTCATTGTCTTTAAGGGGTCTTGGGATATCTCATCTTGAGGGGGGCTTCACGCTTAGATGCCTTCAGCGTTTATCCTATCCGCACTTCGCTTCCCTGCTGTGCACTTGGCAGTACAACAGTTGCACCAGTGGTGCGTCCATTCCGGTCCTCTCGTACTAGGAACAGCTCCTCTCATG
>DGHP01000194.1:0-5823 GCA_002392705.1 Lachnospiraceae bacterium UBA3845
GGTCGACGTGGGCGATGATGGCGACATTTCTGACATCTTCTCTGGTCATATAATCCCTTTCTTGTTCTCTTTCCTGACGGAATTCCGGCGGGCGGACAGGAGACCGTCCCTGGCCCGGGATTTGTAAGGAAGAGAACTGCGCGGCCGGAAAACCGCGTGAAATCAACCTTTTTCACTGCGCAATACCTGAGCTATTTTATCACAATTCTTTCCTATTGCAAGAATGAATTGCATTTCCCGGGAGAGGACGTATATAATGATGCTGCTGTTCACAGCTGCGGGCGGAACCATCGAAGTTCCGCATCCCTGCGCGGCAGGGAGGACCTGCTCTGTATGCTGCTGCGTCAGGCGGAAATGCTGCCGGCGGAAGATACGGGTGACCCGCGGGATGGAAGGCCGTGAACAGGATTATAATAATAACTGTTCCTGCGCAGGCAGGGTGCGTGTACAGGACAGAATGAGGAGGAAATCGGAATGAACCGGGATAATCAGTGGGTAAAGTATTCGGACAGTCAGCTGAAGGAGCTGAATGATCTGGCGGAGAACTACAAGCGCTTTATGACGGCCGCCAAGACGGAGCGGGAGTGTGTGCGGGAGGCTGTCCGGCTGGCGGAAGAGGCCGGCTGCAGGAATCTTGAGGATGTCATCGCCAAAGGGGAAAGCCTGAAGGCCGGGGACCGTGTGTATGCGGTCTGGATGAAGAAGACGATGGCGCTGTTTACGATCGGCAGACTGCCGCTGGAGAAGGGCATGCGGATCCTGGGAGCCCACATCGATTCCCCGAGGCTCGACCTGAAGCAGAATCCGCTCTATGAAGATACGGAGATGGCCTACCTGGATCTGCATTATTACGGCGGAATTAAAAAATATCAGTGGACGGCGATTCCACTGGCGATTCACGGCGTCGTCGCGAAGAAGGACGGCAGCCTGGCGGAGATCGTGATCGGCGAGAAGGAAGGGGATCCTGTTTTCTGCGTCACGGATCTGCTGATTCACCTGGCCGCGAAGCAGATGGAGAAGCCCCTGTCAAAGGGAGTCGAAGGTGAGAACCTTGACCTGCTGATCGGCTCCAGACCGATTGTGATTAAGAACGATTCCGAACAGGCATGCGCAGAAAAAGAGAACGTCTCTGATTCTGCTGATGCGGGAGATAAAAAAGCATCCGCTTCTGCTTCTGATCTGGTCAAGAAGATGGTTCTGCAGATCCTGAAGGAGCACTATGACATGGAGGAGGAAGATTTTCTCTCCGCCGAGCTGGAAGTCGTCCCGGCAGGCGCCGCCAGGGATCTGGGTTTCGACCGCAGCATGGTCGCCGCCTACGGGCAGGATGACCGGGTATGCGCCTATACCTCCCTGGACGCTTTCCTGAAGGTGAGGGATCCGGAATATACCAGCTGCTGCCTGCTGACGGACAAGGAAGAGATCGGCTCTGTCGGCGCGACCGGCGCATGCTCGCATTTCTTTGAAAATACGGCGGCCGAGCTTATGAACTGCTGCGGTTCATTCTCCGAACTGAAGCTGAGAAGGTGCCTTGCGGCTTCCCGCATGCTCTCCTCGGATGTGTCTGCCGCTTATGATCCGCTCTATGCGGAGGCTTATGAGAAACGCAATTCCGCTTATTTCGGAAGGGGAATCGTTTTCAACAAATATACGGGTGCCCGCGGCAAGTCCGGAAGCAATGACGCGAATGCGGAATATGTCGGCTGGATCCGCCGGGCGATGGATGACGGAAAGGTTGCCTTCCAGACAGCGGAGCTGGGCAGAGTCGACGTGGGCGGAGGCGGAACGATTGCCTACATCTCCGCCGCATACGGGATGAATGTGGTGGACGCAGGCGTTGCGGTCCTGAACATGCATGCGCCGATGGAAGTAACCAGCAAGGCGGATATCTACGAGGCGAGAAACGCTTATATGGCTTTCCTGACGGCGCAGGAGTAAAGACAGCGGCCGCATGACCGGGAGTTAACCGGTAATGACCGGCGGCCGCGGAGGGAAAGACCTTCTGTCAGGACCATCGGGACGAGAGAGAATCAGCTGCGGCCGGAAAATACGGCCGGAATAATGAGGGAGAACAGATCATGAAAGCATATGAGAGGCTGATCCGCTACGCACAGGTCTGGACGACCAGCGACGAGAGCAGCTGCGCGACGCCGAGCACGGAGCGCCAGTTTGACCTGGCCCGGATGCTGGAGGCGGAGATGAAGGAGATGGGCATCGCGGATGCCCGCCTGGATGAGCATTGCTATGTATACGGAACGATACCGGCCACACCGGGTTATGAGGACAGGCCGCGGATCGGCTTCATTGCCCATATCGATACGGCACCGGATTTCAGCGGGAAGGGCGTGAAGCCGCAGCTGCATGAGAATTACGACGGGGGCCTGCTGCCGATCGGCTGCGGCAGGGAGCTGGATCCGGAACTCTTTCCGCATCTGAAGGGCCTCAAAGGCCATACCCTGATCACGACCGACGGTTCCACGCTGCTCGGCGCGGACGACAAGGCGGGGATCGCGGAGATCCTGACCATGGCGGAGACGCTTCTGAAGACGGATCTGCCGCACGGACAGGTATCGCTTGCGTTTACGCCGGATGAGGAGATCGGATCGGGCGCGCATCTGCTGGATATCCCCGCTTTCGGGGCACAGTACGCCTACACCGTGGACGGCGGGCAGCCCGGTGAGATCACCTATGAAACCTTCAACGCGGCGGCAGCGGATTTTGAGATCCGCGGCGTGAGCGTGCATCCGGGCAGCGCGAAGGGCGTTATGGTAAATGCCGCTCTTGTGGCCATGGAGATCAACGCCATGCTGCCATCGGCGGAGATTCCGGCAAAGACAGAGCATTACGAGGGCTTTTTCCATCTGTGCTCCGTTGAAGGAAATGTGGAAAAGGCGTCTTTGAAATATATCGTCAGAGACCATTCCGCCTCCCATTTTGAGGCAAGGCTCGAGTGCCTGCAGCTGATCGGGAAGACCCTGAATGAGAAATACGGACAGGGCACGGTCAGCCTGACTGTCCACCGCCAGTACCGCAATATGGAAGAGAAGATCCGGCCGTGCATGCATCTGGTCGAAACGGCGAAAAGGGTCATGGAGAAGCTGGGCGTCACACCCGACACGGAACCGGTCCGGGGCGGAACGGACGGCGCGGAGCTCTCCTTCCGGGGGCTGCCCTGCCCGAATCTGGGAACCGGAGGCTACAGCTTCCACGGACCGATGGAGCATATCTCCGTTGAAAATATGGATCTCTGCGTAAAGATCCTGCTCGGAATCGTGGAGGAATACGCACAGTGCAGACCCGCGGGCGGGCAGACGCAGTCCGGCAGCTGAAGAAGCTGCCATGTATCCGGGCGCGTTTGAACCGGGATGAAACAGAATAAAAAGACGGGAGAACGGTGACAGGCCGCTCTCCCGTTTTCTTTTCTTAATTCCCTGTCCTTTTCCGGGGCCAGAGAATTGTCTGAATTACTTACTGCTGTGCGTACGCAGCGCTTGCTCTGCCGATCATGCGGCCGCCGTTGAACGCGGCTCCGAGGGTGACGCCCTCGATCAGCGGGTAGCTGTTATTGTAGAACTCGGCTACATCAGCGCCTGCGGCATACAGGCCGTTGATGACTGTGCCGTCATCCTTGATGACCTGCAGATTGCTGTTGACCAGCACGCCGCCGATGGCTCCGAGGCTCATGGGACGGGCCTTTACCGCATAGTAGCCGCCCTCTCCCAGAGAGGTGAGATACTTGCTGTCCTTGCCGAGGATCTGGTCTGTGCCTGCTTCGCAGTCCGCGTTGTACTGAGCGATGGTCGCCGCAAGGTTTTCGGGGTTCACGCCCATATTCTCAGCCAGTTCTTCCGCGCTTTCGCCTTCGAAGACGATTCCTTTTTCCACGCCGTCGTCCAGAGCTTCGATGAAGCCTTCCCAGCCTTCGTCAAGAGAGAAGAGCGGGATGGTGGGCTCGTAATTGACGGTTGTATCCACGCCGTAATAAGAAGCGCCGGATGCCTGCAGGTTTTCTGCCATCTCTTTGGAGATAATGGCGTAGAAATATTCGCCCTGGGCGAAGGTGGAGTTGGATGCGAGGGCGGTATCATAGTTCAGGTCTTCAGGGCAGAAACGGCTGCCGCGGGTATTGACCCAGATGCAGTTGGGCAGATACATCGCCTGGGCGATCTTATCCTCGCCGCTTCCGGTACGGATGCCGGAGAAGCTGGTGATGCCGTGAAGCTGCTGGATGGTCTTGCCTTTTCCGGCACCGATGGCCTGGCTCATGGCAGCGCCGTCGCCGGTCTGGGTTCCGGTGGAGAACTCTTCGAGATGGAAGCCGACCTCAGCTTCAACAGCTTCTTCGTTGGCGGCGAAACCGCCGGTGCACAGGCATACCGCCTTCGTGGAGATGTGAAGGATCGTTCCGTCCGCCTGGCGGGCCTTGATTCCGGTGATTGTATCATCAGAAGCTTCCAGTTCGAAAGCCGGAGTCTGCAGATAGACCTCGCCGCCTGCTTCCGTGAAGCGGTCGATCAGCACTTCATAGTATCCATACTTGTTTTCCTGGTCTTCATAGATCAGGTAGGTCGGATATCCGCCTTCATGCGCGGCCTGCTCATTGCCCATGAAGGTAAACATCATGCCGTTGTCCTCCAGCCAGTTCGCGGTCTCTCCGGAATCCTTGAACAGATTGTAGAAGAGGGTGCCGTCGCAGAGCCAGCAGTTGTAATCCATCCAGTCACGCCATACTTCCTGGATCGTGAAGGTTCCGGCCACGCCGGCCTCTTCCTGGTCCCGGCTGTCGATGGCCATCGGGCCGCCGGCGATGATGGATACGCCGCCGACAGAGGCTGCCTTCTCAAGAAGGATCGTCTTCGCGCCGTTCTGCTGTGACGCAAGGGCTGCGGTTACTCCGGCTGCGCCTGCGCCGACGACAACCACGTCCGCTTCCATCTCAACCACTTCAGCCTCTGTTTCACTTGCACTTTCATCAGCGGAGGCTTCAAAGTCGGCAAGATCGCCGCCTGCCTGCGTGATGGCATCGGCAACGGCTGCCTTGATGGCATCAGAGGTAACGGTGGCTCCGGTGACGGAATCTACGTTGTAGGCGTTCGCATCGACGATGGCTGCCGGGATCTGCTCCAGAGGAAGCCCTGCGATCTCCGGGGTTTCGTTCTGCTCTGTAACGACAACGGACGCGATGGCGCCGTTTTCAAAGGTGGTCTCCACGACGACAGGGCCATCCTTGCCCTCGGCACTTGCAGTGTAGGTGCCGTCCGTTACAGCTGCGGATGCCGCTGTACTCAGGCACAGGGCTGCAGCAACAGGAAGAATCAGGTGCATCAGTTTTCTGGTCATAGTATTTCCTCCATGCTTGTGAGATTGTGAGAATGTGACCTGCCCATTATAACCCATGTTAAGGGTATATTGCATCTGAAAATTAATCTTCGGCTAATTTCAGGGTCACACTTTGCACATAAAGCGGTGCTAGGATAGCCAGCATCAACTGAAGAAATGGCTCTGAAAGAAGGAGGTACTGAATATGAAGAAAAGAAATCTTGTCCTTTGCGGACTTTTATCTGTGACACTGGCGGCGCAGCTGATCGTTCCGGCATCAGCCGGGGAAAGCGCTGCACAGACCGGGGCGGAACTGACTGAGGAGCAGAATGCCGGGGAAAATACGCCTGAGAAAGCGGATGGAGAGATGCCGCAGGGCGGCCCCGGAGGAGAGATGGGGACCCCGCCGGAGAAGCCGGACGGAGAGATGCCGCAGGGCAGCCCCGGAGGAGAGATGGGGACCCCGCCGGAGAGACCGAACGGAGAGATGCCGCAGGGCGGCCC
>DGHP01000194.1:5901-11416 GCA_002392705.1 Lachnospiraceae bacterium UBA3845
TGCCGCAGGGCGGCCCCGGAGGAGAAGGCGGCCCCGGCATGGGACATTCCGCTGAGAGCGTCGAATATACAGCAGTGAATGAGTATGATTCCGGAGAGACGGTTCTGGACGGCGAAGAGATCGTATCGACAGGTACCGATGAGAACGCGGTTCTGGTTGACGGGGAAGAGGCCGGCGTCACGGTGACGAATTCTACTGTAAAGCGCTTAAGCGATGATTCTGACTCCGGCAATACTTCAAGCTTTTACGGAAACGCCGCGGCCCTGCTGGCAGCAGACGGAGACCTGAAGATTTCGAATTCTGTTATTGAAAGCGATTCAGCCGGCGGAGCCGGGGCTTTCGCTTACGGAAACGGCACGGTATGGATCTCTGATTCTGAGATCACGACGAAGCAGGGAACTTCGGGAGGCGTGCACGCTGCGGGAGGCGGAACGCTTTACGGCTGGAACCTGACGGTCAATACGGAAGGCGGCTCGTCCGCAGCGATCCGTTCCGACAGAGGCGGCGGCACGATGGTGATTGACGGCGGGACTTATACGACGTCCGGAACCGGTTCTCCGGCCATCTATTCCACAGCGGACATCAGCGTCCATGACGCCGTTCTGACAGCGGAGAACTCCGAGGCTGTCTGCATCGAGGGCCTCAACACAATCCGCCTGTTTGACTGTGATCTGACCGGGGATATGCCGGATGACAATGAACAGAATGAGGTTCTGTGGAACGTGATTGTCTACCAGTCCATGTCCGGTGATTCAGAAGAAGGAAACGGTACCTTTGAGATGACCGGAGGTTCACTCACGGCAAAGAGCGGAGGCATGTTCTATACCACCAATACTGAGTCCACATTTATATTGAAGGACGTCGACATTACATATTCGGACAGCAGCGACTTCTTCCTCCGCTGCACGGGCAACGCCAACGGCCGCGGCTGGGGACAGTCCGGAGCTAACGGGGCCGACTGCAGCTTTACCGGCATTTCCCAGGAGATGGAGGGTGATCTGATCTGGGATCAGATTTCCGAACTGGAATTCTATCTGACGGAAGGAAGCAGCCTGACAGGAGCGGTCGTACGTGACGACAGCTATTCCGGCGGCAGCGGGAACGGTTTCTGCAACCTCTATATTGACGGGACCTCCAGCTGGACCGTGACAGGGGATTCTGTCCTTACGAGTCTTAGCTGCGCGGGAAGCATCCTGGACGAAGAGGGAAATGCGGTCAGCATCGTCGGATCGGATGGAACTGTCTATGTGGAAGGCAGCTCCGCGTACACGGTTACGGTTGATACCTATACGGAGAATGCGGACCTTTCCGGCGCCTCTTCCGTCAACAGCTGGGAAGATTTCGCCGTGGAAAAGCCGGAAAACGCTGATTAATTACGAAGCGGAAAGATCGGCAGAGCCATCGGATCAGTGGTCCCTGTTAAATCTTTGACTGTATAAATTTACGCTTGACACTGTATGCAATGAGTGGTAACATGCATTTAATTTAATATTAATGCGCGTTAACGCAATAACGCTCTAAACCGTTGAAGCGGAGATAAAGGTGTATATGATTGCACAGAGAGTCCGGGATGCTGGGATCCGGATGAAACACAGTACATCAAATGGACCGCGGAGGGCGCTGTCAAAGGAGCTGTTTTTCCTCTCCGGATCCGGACCTGTTCCGGAAGCCGGCCGGCATGAGGAAGCTCTGAGTATTCGGCGACGTGAAGTCATACGTCAGTTGACCGGGGTATTGATTTTAAGTACTCTAAAGTGTGCAGGCTGGAAGGCCTGCAAAACAGGGTGGCACCGCGGATAGTAGATTCGTCCCTGGCAGAGGATAACTCTGCCGGGGATTTTTTGTTTTCCACAAAATCCGCCTGATTTTCCGTAAGCTGAATGGCTCCCGGGGATGAGGCGCAAAATGGCGGAAATACCGGGCCATGCCTGCAGTCTGTTTTTGTCTGCGGAAAGGAGGACCTGCATGCAGATACGTCCATCATTTGAGGAAGCCGTGTCGTTCACCGCTTCCGGATCCTTCCGGGTTGTACCCGTAAGCTGCGAGATTCTGTCGGACAGCCGCACCCCGCTTGAGGTACTGCGGATCCTGCAGAATGTATCCGGCCATGTCTACCTTCTGGAGTCCGTGTCGGGGCACGAGAACTGGGGCCGTTATACCTTCCTGGGCTATGATCCGAAGTTCGACCTTACCTGCATGGACGGTGTCCTGAAGACCGGCTCGATGCAGATCCGGACAGAGGATCCCGGCTCCTTTATCCGCCAGGTGATCGAGGATTACAGAAGCCCGGTCCTCAATTATCTTCCGGCCTTTACGGGAGGACTTGTGGGATATTTTTCTTATGATTACCTCAAATATGCGGAGCCGTCCCTGAAACTGGATGCCGGGGATTCCGAAGGATTCATGGATGTCGATCTGATGCTGTTCGACAAGGTGATCTGTTTTGACAATTACCGGCAGAAGCTGATCCTGATCGTCAATATGTCTTTGAAGGATACGGCCATGCAGAGCCTGAAGGCGGAATATAACAAAGCCGTTCTGGAACTGAAGCACATGGCGGACCTGATCCGCTCCGGGGAGATGGCGGAGATTATACCGGGACGGATTACGGGAGAAGTGAAGGGACGCTATACGAAAGAGCAGTACTGCGGCATGGTGGAAAAGGCCAGGCGGTACATTTTCGAGGGAGATATCTTCCAGGTGGTTCTTTCCAACCGGCTGGAGGCGGAATACGAGGGAAGCCTGCTGAATACCTACCGCGTGCTCCGGACCGTGAATCCCTCCCCCTACATGTTCTATTTCGCAAGCTCGAGCCTGGAAGTAGCAGGAGCTTCTCCGGAGACTTTGGTGAAGCTTGAGGACGGGGTGCTGCATACTTTTCCGCTGGCCGGGACCAGGCCCCGCGGGAAGACGGCGGAGGAGGATGAGGCGCTGGAAAAAGACCTGCTGTCGGATCCGAAGGAGCTGGCCGAACACAGCATGTTGGTGGATCTTGGAAGAAATGATATCGGAAAGGTGTCGGAGTTCGGGTCGGTGGAGCTGGAAAAAGCCTTCCAGGTGGAGCGCTATTCCCATGTGATGCATATCGGGTCCACGGTGAAGGGGCGGATCCGGAAGGACCTGGATGCCCTGGACGCCATCGCGTCGATTCTTCCGGCGGGAACCCTCTCCGGCGCTCCGAAGATCCGGGCCGCCCAGATCATCGATGAGCTGGAGGACTGCAGGCGGGGGATCTACGGAGGGGCCATGGGCTATATCAGCCTGACGGGCAATATGGACATGTGCATCGCCATCCGGCTTGCTTACAAGAAAAACGGGAAGGTCTATATCCGAAGCGGCGCCGGGATTGTGGCGGATTCGGTTCCGGAGGCGGAATATCAGGAGTCCCTGAATAAGGCGAAGGCTGTACTGGTATCGATGCAGCTGGCGGAGGAAGAGGACCTCTGAAGGGAGACGGATTATTTGATAAGTCCGTGAACAGAAACTTTAAAAGGGGCAGGGCATGAAGCTCTGCCGGCAGGGAGACAGGGCATGATAGTTATTATAGATAATTACGACAGTTTTTCCTACAACCTGTATCAGATGCTTGGATCGATCAATCCCGATCTGAAGGTGATCCGGAATGACGCTTTAACGGTTGAGGAAATTGACCGGATGAAACCGGAGGGAATCATCCTGTCACCCGGTCCGGGCAGGCCGGAGGACGCGGGTGTGTGCATTGATCTGGTAAAGCGGCTGGGACCGTCTTATCCGCTTCTGGGGGTCTGCCTGGGCCATCAGGCAATCTGTACGGCTTACGGCGCAGTTGTTTCCTATGCGAAGGAGCTGATGCACGGGAAGGTATCGGAGTGCGGGATCGACCCGGCCTGTCCCCTTTTTGCGGGGCTGGACAGCAAGATCCGGGTCGGCAGGTATCATTCCCTCGCCGCGCTGGAGGAGACGATGCCGGAATGCCTGAAGGTCACGGCGAGGACCGGGGACGGGGAAATCATGGCGGTGAAGCATGCGGAATACGACGTCTACGGCGTCCAGTTCCATCCGGAATCGATCCTGACGCCGGATGGAGAGAAAATCCTGAGAAACTTTATTGATATCACCGGGAAGAGCCGGCAGTGAAAGATGCCGGATGAAACGGATTGAAACTTGCGCAGAGAGCAGTGGGGAATGGGAGAAGCCCCGGCAGATGCGGACGAAAGGCGCCGCTGGAGAGGAGAAATATGATAAAAGAAGCGATTATCAAGATTGTGGACAAGCAGGATCTGACTTACGAGGAAGCCTTCACCGTGATGACGGAAATTATGAGCGGGGAGACCTCCGCCACCCAGAATGCCGCATTTTTAGCGGCGCTGAGTACGAAGAGCACTGGTGCCGAGACGATCGATGAGATCTCCGGCTGCGCGGCGGCCATGCGCAAAAAGGCGGTCCAGCTGGAACATCCCGGCATGGAGGTTCTTGAGATCGTCGGAACCGGCGGCGATAATGCCCATACCTTTAATATTTCAACGACATCGGCATTTATCCTTGCCGCGGGCGGAGTGAAAGTGGCCAAGCACGGAAACCGGGCGGCCAGTTCCCTGAGCGGGACAGCCGACTGTCTGGAAGCGCTGGGCGTGAATATCGCGCAGGATCCGGATCTGTGCCGGAAGCTGCTTGAGGAAGTGGGCATGTGCTTCATTTTCGCCCAGAAATATCATACCTCCATGAAATATGTGGGTGGAATCCGCAGAGAGCTCGGAATCCGTACCGTATTCAATATTCTCGGACCGCTGACCAATCCGGCCTCCCCCGACTATATGCTGCTCGGCGTCTATAACGAGCGGCTGGTCAATCCGCTTGCGAAGGTCATGATGAGCCTGGGCGTCAAGAGGGGAATGGTGGTTTACGGGACGGACTGCCTGGATGAGATTTCCGTCAGCGCGCCGACAAAGGTATGTGAGTTCCGGGACGGCTACTACAGGGATCTTATCATCCGTCCGGAGGATTTCGGCCTGAAAACAGCGTCAAAGCAGGAAGTGACCGGCGGGACGCCTCAGGAGAACGCGCAGACCACAAAGGATATTCTCCGCGGAAAGATCACGGGCGCAAAGCGGGATATTGTGCTGATGAACGCGGGAGCAGGTCTTTTCATTGGCGGGAAGGCCGCAGACCTTACGGCAGGCGTGAAGCTGGCGGCGGATCTGATCGACAGCGGCGCCGCGCTGAAGAAGGTGGAGGAGTTTTCCCGGCTTTCCAATTCCTGACCGGACGGAGGCAGACGGGATCCTTGCGGAACAGGCCGCAGTTCTGTTCCGGCGGCTGTATCAACACGGATTTTTAGAGGAGGAGCTATGGCGGCAACGATTCTGGACCAGCTGGCGGATTACGCGCGCCTGCGGGTGAAAGAGGCAAAGGAGCGGGTATCCGCGGAGAAGATGGAGAAGAAGGCGCGCGCGGCCGCGGCCGCTGACCCGGGGGAGCCGTTCCGGTTTGAAAAGGCACTGGGGCGGCCCGGGCTGAGCTTCATCTGCGAGTGCAA
>DGHP01000056.1:0-8923 GCA_002392705.1 Lachnospiraceae bacterium UBA3845
CGACCCCGTTTTCCAGCTGCAGATAACCGTCATAGGATTCCTCCGGCGGCAGCTGTCTGCCGGCCAGAAGATACCATTCATCGCTGGCATGGACCAGATGCGTGCCGTATTTCTCCATATAATAGCGCTGCCAGCGCTCAATCTGCGCCAGAACAGTCTCAGCGTCCTGTGCGCTGAAGGACTCGAGCTTCGGCAGATGGTCCCGGAACTTCGTCAGTCCGACCGGAACCACGGATACACTCTTCAGCTCCGGCAGGTACTGTTCGAATTCTCCCAGCGAATACTCCAGCTCCTCCCCGTCGTTGATCCCCCTGCAGAGAACGATCTGTCCGTTCAGCTCGATCCCGGATTCCTTCAGCCTGCGGATCTTGTCAAACACATCCCCCGCGAAACGGTTGTTCAGCATCCTGCAGCGGAGTTTCGGATTCATGGTATGAAAGGAGATATTGATCGGTTCCAGATGATAGCGGATAATCCGGTCGATATCATGATCCGACATGTTGGTCAGGGTGACATAATTCCCCTGCAGAAAACTCAGCCGGGCGTCATCATCATGAAAGTAGAGGGTATCCCGCATCCCGGCAGGCATCTGGTCAATGAAGCAGAAGATGCAGCGGTTGCGGCAGGAGCGGTATTCATCCATAAGCCCGCTTTCGAATTCAATTCCCAGATCCTCTCCGTAGTCTTTTTCGATGTCCAGTTCCCACTCTTCCCCAGCCTCATCGCTCTCAGGCCCCTTCCGGATCACAGCGGTCAGCTCCTCATCCTGGGTGAGGTAACGGTAGTCAAATACATCCTCAACCATCTCCCCGTTCACGCTCAGCAGGGCGTCTCCCGGCTCCACTCCAAGTTCCCAGGCGATAGACCCTTCCTCCACGGATTTAATCTGATGATAGATCTGCTTTTCTCTCGACATGGCTGCTCCGTATATCGAACGTCAACTGACGAAACACTGTTTATAAGCGCAGGGCTGCGGCGCACAGATGAAGTCCGGCGGCAAAAGCTGCCGTGACCTCCTGCCGGCCAGATGCCGCCTTGACGCTGCAGTCTTTAACATGGTATAACAAAACTGTCTTTATTCTTCAAACCATAAAACCCATCCCGTAACGGTCCCGCGGGAAAACTGCGGGCGTTACCTCATTTTATCCCATATGGAGGGCGCAATGCCACAGAATATTCAGAAAGACACGATTCCGGTAGGACCGCTGAAAATCGCCGCGCTGGAAGGCTGCAGGGAATTTGCCGCGGAAGTTGACCGCTATCTGGTCGAATACAGGCACAATTCTCCGCTTTACAATCTCACCCAGTTCCCCCTGACCGGCTACTGTGAAGACAGTTATCTGATCGATATTCAGTGTCCGCGCTTCGGAACAGGCGAAGGAAAGGGCATTATCCACGATTCCGTCCGCGGTTCGGATCTTTTCATCCTGGTAGATGTCCTGAATTACAGCATCAGCTATACCGTATGCGGGGAAACGAACTATATGTCCCCTGACAACCATTACGCGGATCTGAAGCGCATCATATCTGCCGCCAACGGCAAGGCGAAACGCATCACCGTCGTCATGCCCTTCCTCTACGGCGGAAGACAGCACCGCCGCACCAAGAGAGAATCTCTCGACTGCGCGGTCTTCCTGGAAGAGCTGATCAATATGGGCGTTACCAACATCATCACATTTGACGCCCACGACCCGCGCGTACAGAATGCCATCCCCCTTGCCGGTTTTGATTCCTTTATGCCGACCTATCAGTTCCTGAAAGCCCTGGTCCGTACGGTTCCGAACCTGAAGATGAACAAGGACACGACCATGGTCGTCAGCCCGGACGAGGGAGCCATGGAGCGCTCAGTCTATTTCTCGAACATTCTCGGGCTCGAGATGGGGATGTTCTACAAGCGGCGTGATTACTCCACCATCGTAAACGGAAAAAATCCGATCGTCGCCCATGAGTTTATCGGCAGTCCCGTCGAGGGAAAGGATATTCTTGTCATAGACGACATGATCTCATCGGGCGGCAGCATGCTGGACGTGGCAAGACAGCTGAAAGAACGCGGCGCTTCCCGGGTCTTTGTATGCACGACCTTCGGCCTGTTCACAGACGGTCTCGACGAATTCGACGAGTACTACAGGAAGGGCTTCATCTCCAAGGTTGTGACGACGAACCTGAACTACCGTCCGCCGGAACTGCTGACGCGGGAGTGGTATGCGGAAGCGGACATGACGGAATACCTGGCGTCCATCATCGATCATATCAATCACGATATCTCGATCAGCAGCATCCAGTCTCCGACGGTAAAAATCAACAAACTGCTGGAGGATCTGAATCACTGAGCGCCTTCCGGGAGCCCGGAAGCTGTTCATAAACAGTCATCTGAATCTAATTTCGGCGGCTTCCGCAGACGCGGAGGCCGTCATTTTTTTCGGAAGAAGCGAAGCGGCGCCTGCATGCGCGCAGAACTCCATTTAATTCAGATCCGACAGTGGCGTCTGCATGCGCACAGAACACCATTGTATTCAAAGTTCCGGCAGCAGTGCCTGCGACAGGCCGCCATTCCGCCTCAGAAGCTTTACAGCAGCGCCTGCATGTGAGGCAGCCGCTTTTACCTGAGCATGAGAACGGAGGCGAGATTCCCTCTTCTGCCCCCGCTCGCACGGTGCGAGAAGAGAAGCTGCGGATTGCAGCAGGTACACAGGTCCGGAACGGATATATTTTCCGCTCTCATCCCCGCCCGGAGAAAATTCTCCGCGCAGGCTCTCTGGAGATTGAGCTGAAAGCGCCGCTGTCCATCCTCCGCGATCCTTCCTTCCCGGTAAAGCTCCGGCCAGAGTTCTTCCGGAAAGCTCTCCTGAAAACGGCTGATGACATCAGCGCTGACTTCATAGCAGTCCTGGCAGATAGAGGGGCCGATGGCCGCCACGAGATCTGAGGGATCCGAGCCATAGCGCTCAGACATCCTCTGCACCGCTTTCTCACCGATGCGCCCGACAGTCCCCCGCCAGCCGGAATGGACACTGGCGATCGCCCTGCGGCGGGGATCAACGATCAGAAGCGGGACACAGTCCGCAAAAAAGGTCATCAGGACGACCTTAGCCTCATCGGTCATCAATCCGTCCACATCATGAAAGCGGTTCGGAAACAGATAGCCGTTGCCCCGGTCCGAAGCGCCGACCTCAAGCAGATGGTCCGTATGGGTCTGGTCGGAAAAAACAAGGTTTTCCGTACGGTAACCGATCGCCTTTGCCAGCCTTTCGTGGTTCTCCCGGACATTGCATCTGTCCGGCTCCCGGGAAAAGCTCAGGTTCATAGTCCCTGTATCGCCCTCGGAGACTCCTCCGAGTCGGGTGCTGAATCCGTTCAGCAGAAAGTCAAAGCGGTCCAGGATCGGGAAGGACAGCCAGACAAGTTCCCCTGACTGATGCAGGGTCAGCGTGTCCACCGCTCTCCCGGACGGTTTTCTCTTCCATTTTTCCATATCGTATTCCTGTCCTGCCGCAGCGCTCAGGAAGCGCTTCTGACCGGGTCCATCCTGCCAGATGCCATTCCGAATCAGCCCCCTTGCCCGGAGCCGGCCTTTGCCTGTTCTGTCAGCGAAAGAGAAAGGCGTTCCTGATCAGGCGGATCTTCCCGGCATCGATTGAGACCACATCAAAGCGCACGGGCGTCGTAAGCGGACAACGCCTTTCTTTCAGGTAGGTGGCCGCTCCCATGCGGATCCGGCGCTTCTTTCTCTCATCAACCGCTTCGGCGGCGCTGCCCTCATGCCTGTTTTTCCTGTATTTCACCTCGGCAAATACCAGAAACCTGCCCTCCCGGGCGACGATATCGATCTCCGCCCGGGAGCAGCGGTAATTGTATTCCAGGATCCTGTAACCATGCTGCATAAGAAAAGCGCCGGCTGCCTTCTCATATTCCGTACCGATGCTTCTTCTGTTCATTCCATAAGCCGGTACTCTCTCCGTATCTATTTCCTGTGCGATTCCAGAGTCTTCAGAAAACTTTTCCTGTGAATCGGACAGGGTCCGTATTTCAGCAGAGCTTCATAATGAGCGGCCGTACCGTATCCCTTATGGAGGGCGAAGCCGTATTCCGGGAAGAGGGCGTCGTACTCCAGCATCAGCCGGTCCCTCGTAACCTTCGCGATGATGCTGGCCGCGGCAATGGAAAGACTCTTCGCGTCCCCGTGTATGATCGGAATCTGGGGAATGCGCACCTGTGGGATCGTCACGGCGTCATTCAGAAGGATCTGAGGCATAATGCGGAGCGCGCCGATCGCCTCACACATGGCTTCGTAATCCGCCTGGAGAATATTGATCTCATCGATCCTTGCCTGCCCGACAATGCCGACTCCGACAGCAAGCGCTCTGTCCTGTATCTCATCGAACAGTTCGCTCCTTCTTGCCTCAGACAGTTTCTTGGAATCATTCAGCCCGAAGATTTCACAGTCATCGGGCAGAATCACCGCGCCTGCCACAACAGGACCGGCCAGAGGGCCTCTTCCGGCCTCATCTATTCCGCAGATCAGCCTGTAACCCCTGTCGGCGCAGCTGCGCTCATAGACGCGCATCTTCTCAAGCCTCTCCCGTTCCCTGAGAAGCTTCTCCCGCCTTCCTTCCGCCTGCCCCACAAGCTTCCGGACGCCGGGCCGTTCGTCCTCCCGGTATCTTACCAGAAATTCATCCAGTTTCTCCAGTTCATCGCCGCGGATCTGTCTCAGTTCCGCCTGAATCTGCGCTACACGCTCTGCCATTTTCTTTTCCTTCTGCCCGCACCGTAAAAAACAAGGCAGGTTCACGCCGGAAGATCTGCCTTAGGGAAACGCTGATCTATTCTGACTGACAACATTTGATGCCGAAAAAACAGCGTTTCCCTATATAATCTTTGAGCGCGTAATGCGCTCAAAGCCGCGTGCTGCGCGGCTTGCAAAGCAAGCCTTCCGCTGCGCAGCACTGCGATCCGCCGGAGGCACTCTAAGGAAACACTGATATAATCAGTGTTTCCTTAGAGAATCAGCCTGAACTCCCTGAAGGGCAGGACTTTCAGCCAGACTTTTCCACTGACAGTATTCCGCTTCACGGTTCCGACAGTCGGGTCCCGGCTGTCAAAGTTATTGCTCCTGTTGTCCGACATTACAAAATATTCATCCTCGGAGAGGGTCAGAGGGGTGGCGGCAGTCCCGGCATACTGAAGAACACCTGAAGCATAAGCTTCTGAAAGCGGACTCTGGTTGATATAGACGTTCCCTTCCCGGATCTGTACCGTCTCACCGGGCAGGCCGATCACCCGCCTTAAAAAGACCGTTCCCGCGTCCTGGGCGGAGCGGAACTGTATGACATCGCCCCGCTTCGGATTCGTCAGAAGATACGCAAGACGGTTGACGGCGACCCGGTCCCCCGGATTAAGGGCAGGGCTCATGGCCGTGCCGGACACATCCACCGCTGCCCCGACCAGGGGAATCAGTATCACAAGGACCGCCAGCACAGCTGCTGTAAACAGAATCCAGCCGAATATTATCCTGACCGGGCTTTTCTTCCTATTCCCTCTCTTCGCCATCTGCATTCTCCAAATCCGCTCCGGCCGGGAACTGCCCTGCGGACGCAGTTCCGTTCTCCCGGACGCTCAGAGCCGCTCCAAGCATCCCCCGCAGTGAGTACATCGCCCGAGTTCTGCCGGCGCTCAGGGCCGCTCCGAACATCCTGCCAGTGAGTACAACATCACCTGAGCTCTGCCGGCGCTCAGGGCCGCTCCAGTGAGAGTCGTCCCAGTTTTCCGCTCCGGTAATCATCGATCAGAAGCTGCGCGGCGCGTTCCGTATCCGGAATTCCGCCGTTCTTCAGGCAGCCCCGCGCTCCGGCAATCTCCTCAAGGAGCGCTTCGTCCGCGACGGTTCCGCTGACCTGGTATCGCTCCGCCAGCGCCTCCGGATAGGCTGTAAAAAGGTAATCGGCAAGCCATAGGCCCAGCTCCCGGAAATCCTGCAGCTCATCCCGGATGGATCCCAGGACGGCCAGGCGCCTCCCGATCTGCTGATCCTCGAATTTCGGCCACAGAATACCGGGCGTGTCCAGAAGCTCCACATTCCGGTTCAGGCGGATCCACTGTTTTCCTTTGGTCACTCCGGGCCTGTTCCCGGTCTTTGCGACCGCCTTCCCCGCGAAGGAATTAATGAAAGTGGACTTGCCCACGTTCGGGATTCCCGCGATCATGGCCCGCACCGGACGGTTCATGATTCCGCGTTTTCTGTCCCGCTCAATCTTCTGGCGGCAGGCTTCCTCTACGAGAGCCTTCACCTTTGTGACGCTTGCCCCGCTTCTTGAATCCGTCAGGCAGGTAAGAAAGCCTTTCTTCTCAAAATACTCCTTCCATGCCCGGTTTGCCGCCTCATCCGCAAGGTCGCTTTTATTCAGGACGATGACTCTGGCCTTTCCCTGCGCCAGAGCGTCGATATCCGGATTGCGCCCGGACAGGGGCGCTCTCGCGTCCGTCAGTTCTATCAGCAGGTCAATTAACTTTATGTTCTCCTGCATCATGCGCTTCGCCCGGGTCATATGCCCGGGGTACCACTGGTAATCCATGCTGCCTCCATCCCTGATGCACTGTCAAAAGTATGGTCTGACCCTTCGCATCATCTGTTATTACGATTCACGGCTCCACACATCGGGCCAACCCGCATATTTCGCCCGGCAGCTCTGCTGCCTTGGAATAGCGTAAAGAGCAGACCATCTGTTTAATATTACAGGAACCTCCTGTGCTCCGCCGGGCTCAGCACAAACCAGGCCTTGCCCTCTATCATATCGTTGGTAACCACGCCGATCTCCGCGCTCCGGGAGTCCTCGGAATTATTCCGGTTATCTCCCAGAACAAAATACTGCCTGTCCTTAAGACGGATCGGTTCCGCTGCCAGTCCCGGACTTGTGATGGCCGGATAATCCGCTCCCTCCAGGTAGACCTTTCCGTCGATATAGATCATGCCGTCCTTGATCTGGATCGTCTGCCCCGGAAGACCGATCACCCGCTTGATATCCGAATGGGCGTTGGTACTTCCGTTCGGTTTATAGGAAATGATATCCCCCTGGGACGGGCCGTTCATCTGATATGCAAAGATATTGATCAGAAGGGTATCCCCGCCCGAGAGGGTCGGATCCATGGACTGGCCGACATTCGTCCTTGTCTGTCCGAAGATATAAACCGCCACATAGGCAAAAAGGATAACGATCCCGATCTGAAGCACCCACTCGAGAAGAATCCGGGGTCCGGACTTGCGCCGCGCAAGAGCGCGTTTTTTCTTTTCCTCCTCTTCCCTCCGGGCTTCAAGACGTGCCCGCTCCCTTGGCGTATACTGCTTCCAGTCCTGATTCGTAAAATCAATCGGCTTATCGCTTACATATTTCATACTGACTCCTGCCCGGCCGGGCAATAAAAGCGGGCATATCGCAGCATGGCTGCTCAATGTCCGTCAGCTTCAGATATCTGCTCATGCCGCCATGGGCTTAATCGCGCAAAAGGGCTGTCGCACAGCATGCGGCAGCCCCAACCTGACTTTGATTATCGAACCAGCTCTTTTACCTTGGCGCGCTTGCCGACACGGTCTCTGAGGTAGTTCAGTTTCGCGCGTCTTACTTTACCGCGTCTGATCACGTCTACCTTCTCGACGGTCGGAGAATGCAGCGGCCAGGTCTTCTCGACGCCGATGCCGCCTGAGGACTTTCTTACTGTAAAAGTAGCCCTGCTGCTTCCGCCCTGCTTCTTCAGAACCACGCCCTCGAAGACCTGGACTCTCTCCTTGTCTCCTTCTTTGATCTTGGCGTAAACTCTCACAGTATCTCCGGTACGGAACTGCGGAACGTCAGCACGAAGCTGCGCATCCTCAATCTTTTTGATAATCTCATTCATCGGTGTGTTCCTCCTTCATCTAGGGATGTTCTTAATGCAAGCCAATTCTGCAGCAGAGGACCATCTCAAATTTCACACGGAGTCTAGTTTATCACAGATTCACGGCAGGTACAAGCCAAAAAAGCAGGACTGAATGAACGATTTTCTAGTTATTATTCTCAGTGCATCAGTTTCAGGAAGAGCAGAAGTCCCGCCCCGGTCTGAAAGAGCAGAATCAAAGGCATGCCGATGACAAAGGACGGGTGCTTTGTCTTATGGCGGAAGAGATACATGCCCGCAATCGCGCCGATGCTGCCGCCCAGGGCTGCGCTCAGAAAGAGGCTTCTCTCCCGGATTCTCCAGATCCGCTTTTCGGCCCTCCGCTTATCCGCCCACATGAGGCAGAAAGCGGCAAGATTAATAAGAATCAGATATATCAGCAGCAGCTTCCCCATCACCGGATTCATCCTGTCCCTCCGCTTCTTCCTCCTCCCGGAACAGAGTCTGTAGCATGACTCAATGCCCCGGATGATTCTTTCTGCCACGGCAAATACTGCCGTAAGATAAAGCCCCCTCTCTGTCAGACCAGACAGAGAGAGGGCTGCAGCTCAGACTCCTCGCAGAGTCTCGGCCGAATCTTTTATCTCTTGATGTTGTAAGCGCCGAAGCCCGGGAAGCAGGCTGCATCGCCGAGGTCTTCCTCGATGCGGAGCAGCTGGTTGTACTTCGCAACACGCTCGGATCTGGACGGAGCACCGGTCTTGATCTGGCAGGTATTCAGAGCAACTGCGAGATCTGCGATCGTGGTATCCTCGGTCTCACCGGAACGATGGGAGGTAACAGCTGTGTAGCCGGCCTTATGAGCCATCTTGATCGCCTCAAGGGTCTCGGAGACGGAACCGATCTGGTTCAGTTTGATCAGGATGGAGTTGCCGCATCCAAGCTTGATGCCCTTGGCAAGTCTCTCGGTATTCGTTACGAACAGGTCATCGCCGACCAGCTGAACCTTGCCGCCCAGCTCATCCGTAAGCTTCTTCCAGCCTTCCCAGTCCTC
>DGHP01000056.1:8967-54714 GCA_002392705.1 Lachnospiraceae bacterium UBA3845
CCCAGTCCTCTTCATCCAGACCATCCTCAAGGGAGTAGATCGGATACTTGTCGGTCAGCTGTTTCCAGTGCTCGATCAGCTCATCTGTAGTCATGACCTTGTCGGCCTTCGGCAGATGATACTCACCCTTCTTGGAGCCCTTCCACTCGGAAGCTGCAGCATCCATAGCCAGGACGAAATCCTTGCCCGGTACATAGCCGGCCTTCTCGACTGCTTCAAGAATAACCTGGATCGCTTCCTCATCGGAGCCAAGGTCCGGAGCGAAACCGCCCTCATCACCGACGGATGTGGCAAGTCCTCTGGACTTCAGAAGCGCCTGAAGTGCGTGGAAGACTTCTGTGCACCAGCGAAGGCCTTCGGAGAAGCTCTCAGCGCCTGCCGGCATGATCATGAATTCCTGTACGTCAACGGTGTTCGCCGCATGAGCGCCGCCGTTCAGGATGTTCATCATCGGAAGGGGAAGACGGTTCGCGTTCGCGCCGCCAAGGAATCTGTACAGCGGGATATCAAGAGAATTCGCCGCAGCTCTTGCTGCCGCGATGGAGACAGCCAGGATCGCGTTCGCGCCGAGTTTGCTCTTATCCTTTGTTCCGTCAGCCTTGATCATGGCAGCGTCAACAGCATAGGTATCAAATGCACTGATTCCCTTCAGAGCCGGAGCGATGATGGTGTTGATGTTCTCAACAGCCTTCATGACGCCCTTTCCGCCGTATCTGCTCTTATCGCCGTCACGAAGTTCCAGAGCCTCGAATTCACCGGTGGATGCTCCGCTCGGTGCAGTGCCTCTTCCAACGGTTCCGTCTGCCAGAACAACCTCAGCCTCAACTGTAGGATTACCTCTGGAATCAATGATCTGTCTGCCTATAACTTTCTCAATTTCCATGTAGTCCATAATAATCACTTACTCCTTTCTCTATTCAGGAAAGATAGCTAAATATCTATCACGTGTAAGTATAAAGCATGTTCCGTGAAATCACAAGCCATAAATTCCCCGGGGTACTGTTCACAGCCCTCCACACATCAGGCCCCCCGCATATTCCGCCCGGCTGCTTTGCTGACTGGCAGAACAGCGTACAGAACAGACCATCCGTGCAGCGCAGGTATGCCGCATCTTCGATGCTTCTGTCAGTATCCCCCTGCTAGGCCTCTTCTGTCATCATTGTAATCAGGTCCGATACGATCCGGTCCCGCCTGGCGGTCTTTTCCGAAGCATGGTTTTCATTGTCGATCTCCATGTCGAAAAGCCTGTCCAGGGTCTCTTCCCAGAGCACGTCGTCCGCCAGGATCAGATCCTGTTTTGACAGCTGAAAGTTCTTTTTCAGAAACTGCTCCTGCTCCTTCGTCATATGTCTCAGGGCCTGCTCATTTTCCCTGATCCGCTCATCATCCATACTGTGTCCTCCCGTCCGGATTCCGGCCGCATTCCGTGCCCGGATATTATACCGGCTGATCTGATCCCCTGCTGCTGCCGGCTGATTTTCAAAACGGACGATTCAGCTGGCTTTCGCTGATCCGCATGCACCGCCGCTCTTCCTCAGACCAGCAGATTCAGCCGTTTTTCGCTGATCCGGAACAGAACATCCGCAGACGCTTCGCCCGTTTCACCGTCGCAGTGGATCCAGAGAGGCCTGTCGGAACGAATCCTGAGACTCTTCCCCCGCAGCTGGCTGACCTTTGTCTTCTGCCTGACATGCTCTCCGCTGATCGCCGAGGGAAAAAAACGGAAAAAGTCCAGGATACTCAGATCATGGACGACGCAGTAATCCAGGCTGCCGTCGTCGGCGCGTGCCTTCGGGCACATCATAAAGCCTCCGCCTTCGTAGCGGTGGTTCATCCCGGCCGCGAACACAAAGCGCTCATAATGCGCCGTCTTCCCGGCTGCATTCTCCCTGCCCCCGGAAGGATCCGCTTCCTCCTTTGTCCCGTATATAAGATCCGAAGCAGAAGGCTTATAGCTGAAAATCAGGCGGACGGCTTCCAGTATGTAAATCAGTTTTCCAAGCCCGAAACGGTTCAGGAAGCGCTTCAGGCCCGAAACCTGGGCATAATGGCAGACCGCCGCGTCAAAGCCGGCCCCGGCGCTGACTACAAAAAAGCGGCTCTTTCCGATATCTTTCCAGATACATTCGCCGACATCGATCTGCCGCAGCGTCCGTCCTTCCAGAATGCGGCGGATCAGCCCGGAAGGGTCATCCGGCAGAGCCAGATCCCTTGCCAGATCGTTGCCGGACCCGCATGGAATCAGTCCGATCTTCGTATGCTCAAAATCCCGGATCCCGTTCACCGCGCCGTTCATGGTCCCGTCGCCGCCGAGAATCAGAATACGGACCGTCTCCCCTTCCGGGATGGAGGAGGTAAGATCCGAGCAGATCCTCTCTGCGGATCCTTCCTCCGTGGAAAGATGCAGTTTGTACTCTGTTCCTTCCAGAAGCGGCTGAATCTTCTTTTCCCAGTAACTCCCGGTTTTTCCCCCGGCGCCTGCCGGATTCACTATCACATGAAACATCATTCGTCTCCCGGCCGCAGACGGTCAGAAGCATTTCTCCCGGATCAGGAAACATACCGGGAACTGCTTCCGGGCTGTGTGCGGAGTATCTCACAGTTTCAGGAATGTTCCGAGAATACTGCGCCCAAGCTGCGCGCCGATATTGCCGCCCAGGGTCTTGCCGAAGGTTCCTCCCAGGCTTCCTACCGACTTGCCGATCTGTCTTCCGATGGTTCCGGCGGCCGTGGATGCCACGCTTGCCGCGCGCTTCTTCGCACGCTCCTGCTCCCGTTCCGCCTCTCTCTGCGCCTGCTCGGCCGCTTTCTGGGCCGCGGCAGCTTCTTTTTCCGCCAGCTTCTGGGCGGCGGCGGCTTCCTTCGCGGCTTCCTTCTCCGCAGCCGCTCTCTCCTTCTCGGCCAGGGCATCCTCGGCCGCTTTCTGTGCCTGCAGTTCCATCTCCTGCCAGTGCCTCTGCAGGAATTCATAAGCTGAATCGCGGTCGATCGCATTGGCATAACGGGAATAGAGGAGATTGGACTTAATCATCTGATCGCGCAGGGAATCATCCGCCGTACCCAGGAAGGACTGAGGCGGAAGAATCATGCAGCGCTCCACCATTCCGGGAATGCCGTTCTCATCCAGCATGGAGACGAGAGCCTGCCCGGTCGCCAGATGCTGGATCGCGTCGGCCGTATCAAATACCGGATTCTCACGGTAGGTCTGCGCCGCGGCTTTCACAGCCTTAAGTTCCTTCGGGGAATAGGCGTGAAGCGCATGCTGGATCTTGTTGCCCAGCTGGCTCATGATCCCGTCCGGGATATCCGCCGGGTTCTGGGTGATGAAGAAGACGCCCACTCCCTTCGAACGGATCAGCTTGACGATCTGCTCGATCTTGTTCAGCAGATCCGGAGACGCCTGTGAAAAGAGCATGTGCGCCTCATCAAAGAAGAATACCATCTTCGGCTTCGGGCAGTCTCCCACTTCGGGAAGGCTCTCAAAGAGCTCGGACAGCATCCAGAGCAGGTAGGTGGAGTACATGTCCGGATTCAGGATCAGCTTTCTGCAGTCCATGACGGAGATGACGCCCTGCCCGCCTTCCAGCTGCAGCATGTCCGTGATTGTAAGCGCCGGCTCGCCGAAGAACTGGTCTGCGCCCTGGGTCTCCAGAGAGACTATGGCCCTGGTGATCGCCGCGATCGAAGCCGGAGCGATATGCCCGTATTCCGCGGCCAGTTCGTTCCTGTGCTCATTGACATAGGCAAGCATCGACTTCAGGTCCTTCGTGTCGATCAGAAGAAGGCCGGTATCATCGGCGATCTTGTAGACGATGCTCAGGATATCGGTCTGCAGCTCGTTCAGCCCCAGAACTCTGGAAAGAAGGAGCGGGCCCATCTCGGAGATCGTTGTCCGCAGGGGCATGCCCTTCTCGCCGTATACATCCCAGAACATGACCGGGTATTTACGGAAGCTGTAGCCGTCCTGATCCAGCTGCATCGACGCAATGCGCTGGTTTACATTTTCATTCTCCCTGCCAGTCTCGGCGAGGGAACCCAGATCTCCCTTGATATCAGCCAGAAAAACCGGTACGCCGGCGTCTGAAAAAGACTCCGCGAGAACCTTCAGGCTGACTGTTTTTCCGGTACCGGTAGCTCCCGCGATCATACCGTGCCGGTTTGCCATGGAGGGATTGAGAAAGATCTCCTTCTCCCCGCTTTTACCAACCAGAATCTTACCGTCTTTATACATACTTTTTCCTCCTGTGCCTCTGCTGAAAGATCGCAGAATTATACAGATACCGAACGGATTATCTGCATCTATCCTACCACAGAATGCGCAAAATTTACATATAAATTAAGCCCGGGCAGGTGAAAGCCCGGGCTTAATTCCGCCATGGCGAAATGGTCTGCGGCATGTCATTTTCCGCAGTGTTCTGTACTTCGCTCAGCAGCCGCGGAAATCAAAGGCAAAGACCAGTCTGCGGTCTGTCTTCAGAAGATACTCTTCGTGGGTGCGGGCGCCCCAGCTGTCATCGCCCGCGATTCCCATCTGCTTCAGGCTGCAGCGCACATAGGTATAATGCACCGGCGGCAGCTCAAAGGGATGTCTTGCCGTCTCCAGCATCTCCGGGCTGTAGGGGAGCGCAGAGAACTCCATGGTTCCGGGCATGGATGCTTCAGGATCCCCGCTGCCCGGGAAACCGGCCGCCCTCAGAAGGACGCCGCGTCCCCTGCGGTCGGTAACCTTCGCCCAGCGCACGCCGGTACGGTTGCCGGTCTCCTGGGGAACCAGATAGGCTTCGGTCATATCCTTCACCTGTGCCCTCCAGACGCCCAGCTTCGCGCCTTTCCTCCTGTCACAGTAGTTTTCTTCCGGCCCGCAGCCATACCAGGTCACATGATCATAATCAGCATTGAGGGTCAGAAGGAATCCGAATTCCGGCATAGGCGGAAGCCCTTCAGCCGGGTCATATTCCAGAATAAAGCGGACGGTTCCGTCGGGGAAGATCCGGTAGGTCGTCAGGCAGCTGGACGCGGGGATTGTAGGCAGATACTTCTTCCAGGTCACGTCCACATACGCTTCCGTCTGCTTCACCAGCGGATAGCGGAGCGCGTCGCTGTCTGCCCCTTCCTTCATCTCATAAGGATTGAACTCCGGAGGCATCTGATTCTGATAGAGGCTTGCCAGCTTCCAGACGCCGTACCTGGCCGCCATGCGGTTGCCGTTGTCGTTGCTGGTAGGCGCTCTCCAGAAATTCGGTCTCGGGATATCCTCGATCAGTTCCCTCCCGCCCCAGCGGTAGGAAACCAGTCCGCCCTTCAGGCCGGACAGGAGCAGCTCAAAATGCTCTCCCCTGACGCCGACATTGACCGAGCCGACGGTTACATCCATCTTCGGCAGCTTCCGGGAAGCTTTCAATACCGTGCCATTGATCCGCGCCGCAGCTGAGAATGCCGTCTCAGCGTCCGCCGGCATCTCCTCCAGAGAAGCGGGAAGCGCATGTCCTCTGCGGAAAACACCCTGCCCGAAAGCCAGCTCATATCCTGCCTTTTCCCACAGAGTATCCTCCCTGAGCAGGAAGGACACCGTTACCGTATATTCTCCTTCTTCATCCGGAATCCGGAATGGAAGCGGATATTCCTTCTCCTTAAGCGGCGCCAGAGATACAGCGATCTGCGCTTTTTCAAGAAGCTCCCCTTCCCTCTCCAGGGCAGCAGTGCAGCAGAAGCGGTCCGCGTCCACAAAGAGGTTCTTGTTCAGGACACGGAAATGGTCCTCAGACACCTCCACTTTAAAATACCGGTAGTTGAAACGGATCTCCTGCATCTTCCCGTAGGGCTTCCTGGTTGAATCGATGATGCCGTTTCCGGAAAAATCGTAGTCCGTCGGTCTTTCTCCGCAATCCCCGCCGTAAGCCTGGAATTCTTCCCCATAGCGGTTCTTCCTGCGGACCGCCTGGTCGACAAAGTCCCAGATAAAGCCGCCCTGATACCTGGGCTGCCTTTCTTCGAGCTCTATATACTTGTGCATGCCGCCATTGGAATTCCCCATGGAATGCGTATATTCACAGAGTATAAAGGGTTTCTCCGGGTGCTCCTCAAGGAACTGCTCCACTTTGGCCGCAGGCGTGTACATCTGCGATTCCATGTCTGTGGAATCATTATAGCGGCGGTCGTGGGCAACGCCTTCATAATGAACAAGGCGGCTGCTGTCCAGTGCGCGGAATCTCTGCGACATCTCATAGATCACACTGCCGCCGTATGACTCATTTCCGCAGGACCAGATCAGGATGGAGGGATGATTCTTGTCCCTTCCCCAGCAGGAATCCACCCGGTCCAGCATCATGGGCAGATATTCCTTCCGGTCTCCGGGCAGGGCTGACGAGATATCTTCCATCCCCCGCTCGATCCTGTCCCAGATCCCGTGAGTTTCCATATTGTTCTCCGCGATCAGATAGAGTCCGTACAGATCGCACAGATGGTAGAGGATCGAGGCGTTCGGATAATGGGAGGTGCGGATCGCGTTGATGTTGTTCCGCTTCATGATCTGCACGTCAAGGCGGACCTCCTCCTCACTGGGGGTGCGGCCGCTGTCGCAGGAAAACTCGTGCCGGTCCGTTCCATGGAATACGATCCGTTTTCCGTTCAGGCACATCAGTCCGTCCCGCATCTCGAAGCGGCGGAAACCGACATTCTCAGAGATCAGTTCCAGAACGCCTCCGTCTTTCCCCTTAAGGACCAGCTTAAGCTGATACAGGTAAGGATCTTCAGCGCTCCAGGCCTTCACATCCTCCACGCTGCAGCAGATCCGTACTTTCTCTGCCGCCTCACACGCTCCTTCGCGGATCTTTCTGCAGAGCGGGAAGGAGGGCCTTCCTGCCGCGTCCGGGCGGGCGCTGCCGCGCTCCGTCAGTTCCCAGGAAACTGATGCGCCTTCAAAATCGCCGGAAAGGCAAAGTTCCGCCTCCAGCTGCCCTGTCTGGAAGCTGTCGTCAAGCCCTGACAGAATCTTAAGATCCTCCAGGTGAACAGCGGGAACGGCATAGAGGAACACATCACGGAAAATACCGGAAAAGCGGTACATATCCTGATCTTCCAGCCAGCTTCCCGAAGTCCATTTGAAATCAAGTACGGCCAGGCGGTTCCTGCCTTCCTTCAAAAAGGGCGTCAGGTCGAAATCGGTCGGCGTGAAGGAATCCTCGCTGTAACCGACCCATTTTCCGTTCAGCCATACCGAGAAGCCGGATTCCACTCCCTGGAAGGAAATCCGTACGCCCATCCCCTTCCACTGCTCCGGCAGCTCAAAGAATGTGACATACTGTCCCACCGGATTGAATATCTCCGGAATCTGCCCGGGGTTGATATCTTCGCTGCCGTCCCAGGGATACTGGGTATTGACATAAGCCGGGACATCGTAGCCTTCCATCTGCATATTGGACGGAACATGGATCTCCTCCCAGCCTCTGATACCGGTATCCTCCATCTGGAAATCCGGGACGATGGATCCGTAGTTCCGCGCGTAATGGAACTTCCAGAGTCCGTTCAGGGAAGCCCGCAGGGAGGAGGATCCCTCCTTAAGCTCCTGCGCGGAGGCAAAAGCGGTATGATCCGAATGGGCCGGGAGCGCGTTTACTTTAAAAACTGCGGGGTCCTTCACAATATTGTAATCAAATTCTCTCATATACTCACACAAAAAGGGCCGGAAACCCATCCGATCCCGGCCCTCCCTTTCCTCTGAAAATGGCCTCGAAAGATACCATGCTCCCGAACCGGATCGTACAGGGGAAATTCATCCCCTGTCCGATTCTGCGATAACCGCTGGAATCCTGCAGCAAAGCGGCCCGATGTCCGTCAGCTTCGTATCCTGTTCTCAGCCTCTTATTTGACAGAACCTGTAATACCTTCCGCGAACTGCTTCTGCAGAATGAAGAAGACCAGCATCGTCGGAATGGAGCAGAACAGAACGCCCATCATCAGAACACCGTAATCGATGGTGTATCCGGCAGCCAGATTGGCGATCAGCATGGGCATGGTCTGCGCTTTATTGTCCGTCATGACAACCTTCGGCCAGAGGTAGGCGTTCCAGGCGTTCATGAAGGTGATAACCGCCGCTGCCGCATAAGTGGAGCGCATGATCGGCATATACTGGCGGAAGAAGATACCCACTTCGCTCTGCCCGTCGATCCGGGCCGCCTCCATGATGGCCGGCGGGAAATTGCGGGAATTCTGCCGGAACATCATGATCATGAACGGCGTGGCGATCTGGGGAAGGATGAAGCCCCATACCGAGTTCAGCATCCCCATCTTCGAGATCATGGTGAACAGCGGGATCATGGTCGCGACGCCCGGAATCATCATGGCCAGAAGCAGAAATGCAAAGAGGCGGTCCTTCGCCCTGTCCGCATAAAGTTCAAAGCCGAAACCGGCCAGGGAACAGATCAGCAGGCACAGAAGGGTCTGTGTAATGGCATAGATGAAAGAGTTCCCCATGGACTTCCAGAGCGGCTGCGCCGCCAGAAGCTTCTGGAAATTCGAAGCGGCGGCAGTGCCGAACCAGATCCGGCCCCGGGAGATATCCACCGTATCATTCGTGGCGGCCGTGATCATCCAGAAAAGCGGGAACACGCTGATAAAGGACCAGATAGTCAGAAAGATATAGCTGGGGATCAGCCTGCGCTGAACCATGGACTTATTTTTCTTAGTCACGTGTATCACCTACTTTCATATTGATCCATGCAAGGATCGCAACCATGATGAAGATCACGAAGGACATGGCGGAGGAATATCCGAAGTGGCCGACGCCCTGTCCGAATGCCATATTGTAAACGTAATGGGACATGGTGATCGTCGCGTTCGCCGGACCGCCGTTGGTCAGGTTGACGGACTCGTCAAAGAGCTGCAGGGTACCGTTGATGGACATGATGAAGGTCATGA
Organism: Lachnospiraceae bacterium UBA3845; assembly: GCA_002392705.1. Taxonomy (GTDB): domain Bacteria; phylum Bacillota; class Clostridia; order Lachnospirales; family Lachnospiraceae; genus Porcincola. Next base: position 17,884 of record DGHP01000056.1, read on the forward strand.
CGATAACCGGCTTCAGAAGCGGAACCGTGATTCCCCAGAAGGTCTTCCAGGAGGACGCCCCGTCGATTTTTGCAGCTTCATAAACCTGGTAATCGATATTCTGCAGGCCCGCCAGATAGAACACCATGTTATATCCGGTCCATCTCCAGATCAGGGCAATGATGATGATGGCCTTGGCGGTGCCCGCTGTCCCCAGCCAGTTGACATTTTCACTGATGATATGGAGATTCATAAGCACCTGGTTGATCAGTCCCTGCGTGGCGAACAGAGAGCGGAAGATCAGCGCGTAGGATACGAGGGAAGTCGCGCAGGGCAGAAATACCATCGTGCGGAACAGTCCCTTGAAGCGCAGGTCCTTGTTGTTCAGGATCTGGGCCAGAAGGATGGCCAGTATCAGCATGATGGGCACTTCGATGATCAGGTACAGGAAGGTGTTCTTCAGGGATGTGATGAAGATCTTATCCTGGAGAATACGCGAATAGTTGAAATTCCAGGGATTCGCCCAGGTCATCTGGGCTCCCTTGCCGGACTTGAAGGATGTTATGAATGCCTGAATCATGGGCCAGAAGCTCATGATGCAGATCATGATTGTCGCAGGCATCAGAAAGAACCAGCCGGCTCTTCTCTCCTTTGCTCTGACGCCTTTCCCTTTTTTACTCACTCTTATTCCTCCACAGAAAAGTTAAGAAAGGCGGGGATGCGGAAGGCATCCCCGCCAGGGCTTCAGATTACGGATTCAGGACGTCTTTCCGGCAGATGCTCTCCCGGACAGACATCGCTGTCTCCGGACCGCAGGGTTCCGTATCAGCCTGCCATCTCGAATGCGAGCTGATCCTGGGCATCCTGCAGAGCAGCCTGGACAGATTCATCTGTCGGCTCGCCTGCCTGGATCAGGTTCTGGATCGCGGTACCGACATAGTTGCGGCATGCATAGTGATAATCGGACTGCTCAACAACCGGAACATTGGCGCCCATCGCGACGATATCGGAATAGATGGCCTGGCCGTTGAAGAAGTCGATGCCTTCCTGATAAACCTCGGAAGCGCCGGCTGTAGCGGAGCAGGTGATGACGCCGCCGTTCAGCAGAGCCGCATCATAGGTAGCCGTGCTGCCCGCGCCGAAGGTCTTTGAAAGGAAATCAGCCGCAAGCTCCGGCTTGCTGCAGTTGCCGGTGATGTACAGGGAAGAACCGCCGTTGGAAGCATAGCCTTCGCCGCCCTCAAGGGTCGGAAGAGTGGTGATCTCCCACTTTCCGGAATTCTCAGCTGCCTGTTCCATGGTCGGGATGATCCAGTTGCCGTTCAGAACGCCTGCTACCATGTCGCCCACGATCGCCTGATCGGTGTACTCGGACCAGTTATTGCCAAGGTAAAGAATGTTGTTCTCAACCATGATGACAATATCCTTGATGATCTGGATATACTTCTCGTTGGAAGCGAAGGTCGGCTCACCGTCGGTGAACTGGGACTCGCCCTCAGCCTGGAGCATCATGTAGGGAAGGTCATTGCCGCTGCCGTCCATGCAGAGCAGATACTTTCCGGTCTTCTCATAGACTGCTTTTCCGACTTCGATGAACTTGTCCCATGTGCAGCCCTTCATATCGTCGATGCTGTAGCCGGCTTCTTCCAGAAGGTCGGTTCTGTAAGCCATGATCGCGGTGCCGTTGTCTACCGGTACGCCGAAGTGTACATCGTCATAGGTGCTGAAGGAAAGCTTCTCAGCTCCGAAATCATCCCAGTTGATGTCCGCTGCGGACAGATCCTGCCATGCTTCCGGATAGCTTACATAGAACTGCTGGAAATAGTGATCCTGGAACAGAACGATATCCGGCAGGTTGCTGTAGTCGCCGGACTGGCCTGCAAGAGTAACAGCGTTCTCAACATCGGAGGATCCGGACTGGGTGATGATGTTCAGCTTGAAATCCGGATTCACATTCTCCTGATAATCCTTCTCAGCTGCTTCCAGAGCCGGGATGTTAAAGTTGGCGTCCCACGCATATACGGAAAGAGTGTTCTCATCCTCGGACGCAACGTCAGCGCCTTCCGCCTCAGCGAAAGCCGTCATCGGAGCCAGCAGGGAAGCTGCCATGATTCCCGCGGTCAGAACTGCAAACATTTTTCTTTTCATCTTAACTACCTCCATATGAACATTTGCTCCGTCTGCCTGTCTGAACAGGCCGACCATGGCTCTATTGTAACAAGTCTGAACCGGAATCGTGAACGAAATTGCCCATCTTTTACGCATTTCCGACCATTTTGGTCAGGTTGACAGAAATCGGGGCGGTTCAGCTGGGATAATCACAAAAAATACAAACTTGCAAAAGCCTGTTTTCCGTTTCTTCCGTCGTTTTCATCATAAAACTGCCGGAGAAACGCAGATTGCTCTGTGTTTCCCCGGCAGTCACAGGATTCTCTCTTACCTTCGGGCCTCTTATTCCCGCAGGCTTTCCGTCTGTTTTTTCTCTTTTCCGTCCTTACCAGCCTTTCTGAACAGAGATGTTGACCTCCAGCAGCCTGCTCTCATAGTTTTTCGGATCCCTCTTCCACTGGCCGGGCGTCACTCCGAGAACCTGCCTGAAATTCCGGTCAAGCGTGGACACAGTGGAAAAGCCGCAGCGGACCGCGACCTGGGCGATCGTATCATTGGAGGACCGCAGAATCTCACAGGCGTGCAGCACCCTCACCATATTCAGGTACTCAACCGGTGTCATGTTGATATATTCCGAAAACAGTCTGCGGAAATGCGTCTCACTGATGCTGCACGCCTCTGCCAGATCACCGATCCGGACGGGCTCAGCATAATTCCGTTCCACATACCGCAGCGCCCGGCTGATCTGCCCGAACCCTCTGGCGTCCGGGATGCGCGGGGCCGCCACCTTCTCCGTGATGCGGGCAATCTCAAAGATAAGAGCCGTAAGCAGGCCTCTGACCTTCTCCACGTAAAAACTTCTCTTCACCCGCATCTCATCCATGATCGCATCCACAATCCCTGCCAGCTGCGGATATTCCCGCGTCCCGGCGAACAGGACCTCCCGGCCGGTCAGTTCCAGAAAGCGCCGGAAAGCAGCCTCATTTTCCCCGTAATACTCTCTTATGAGCATGTCCGGATCCAGAAACAGATATTCCCAGGCGCTCTCCGTCCCCGGCGTACTGTTGGTCGTATGGGGGTAATTCTTCGGTATCACGGAGATCATATCCGGACCGTAGGGCACGACACGGCCGTCGAGTACCAGTTCGCCCGTTCCGCTCCTGCAGACCCCGATCTCCAGAAGATTATGAAAATGCAGGTAATCGATCCCGTCCCCGTAGTTCCTGACCCAGTTTTCCCCCAGCAGGGCCAGCACGCCTTCCTTCTGCGGAATATCATAATAACGGAGTTCAACCTTCTCTTTTTTCTTCATACCCGAAACCCGTTCAAAAAAGCAGGGCTCCTGTTCATAGCCCTTTACGGAACAAAGAGCAGATTCAGATGCGGATTCTCCGCTGCCGCCGCGCCAAGCACGGTCAGTGTACGGTAGGCATAGGAATTGCCGCAGATCCTTTCCAGATTCGACCTTGTCAGGCAGATCTGCGTATCCTCATGGACTTCCGACAGCAGGTCACTCAGGGCGTCCAGATTGCCGCCGAAATAATCCGGAAAGCAGAAGGCTTCCTTCATATACTCTGCCATCTTCTCCTTTGTCGAAATCTCCTCCGCATTCAGATAGATCCGTTCCATAAGTCTCCTCCCATAACATGGTTATTGCCCGGCTGAAATACTGTGCATTCCGGATCCGGGTCTGAGCCGGTTTCTGCCGGAAGCAGTGTCTGAGCCGGATCCTCATAAAGCCGGTCACAGCCCCGCACAGACTCAGTCGTCAAATTCGCGCTCATAGTCATCGTCCCCGTAAAGAAGGGTAAAGGTCTCGTAATGATCATCCGTATAATAGATATTCCAGTCGTCAGAATATATTATTCTCTTCGCCCCGCGGCTTCGCGCACTGCCGGTATCGATATCGCACTCATAATAGGAACGGCCCTTTACCACCGGGAGAACTTCCTGGTAATTCCCGAAATAATCTCCCCCGATGCTCATTCCCTCAAGCACCTGGTTCAGGGCGCCGTATTCCCAGCCTTCTCTTCTGGCTTCCTTCTTGGTCATGAAATTGGGCGGAAGCTCATGGAACTGAACAAGATAGGCGCAGACTTCGTCCCTGCTGTCATAGTCCTCTCCCTCTTCAATATCCAGGATTTCATAATCGGAGGACTGTCTTACTTCATCTGTCTTCTCATCATCCGCGGCTTTTTCTTCCGCTTTTGAGGATCCTGTACTTTTGCCGCCTGCGCCCGCATTCTTTTCTTCCTTTTTATCTCCGGAATCGTCCGCACGGCTGTCCCCGGACTTTTTCTCATCTTCCAAAGCAGCGGAATCATCGGAATCCTCAAAGGTCCATCCAAGATTCTCCAGAAGATCTCCGAGTGAAGTTGCCTGCACACAGCATGCGCACAGCACAAGAGCCAGCAGCAGGACGGACAGAAGCGCGGCGGCTCTTTCTCTGATATGTCTGATCAATTTGATTACCTCCTTTGAAGCAGAATAGATATATCCAGTTTATCGCCTCTCCGGCCTCCCTGTAAAGAAAGAATTCCCTTCTCTCCGGCCGTACCCGCTCCGGATCCGCGGTCCATTTCAGCCGGAATCCCTCTGATATTCCGAAAAAAACTGTGTGAGTCCCGCACTTGTGTGATACAATACTGACATTGAACTTTCATGATGCATGGATCAAAAGTCCGGTTATAGAAAATTGCACAAACAATTCAGACATCTGCATATACCGCGGAGCAAAATTACAATCGACAAATGTTAATTCGTGAGTATAGAAGTTCTTCACGCGGAAGCCGTCAGAATTGTTTATGCAATTTTTGAAAACCATACTTATGCCCCAGACATCCTGACATTTGGAATAGCATTCTCAGTTTACTGGGAAAACAAAAGGAGGAAACAATCTATGATCATTCTGAAGTGCGCGAAATGCGGCAAGATGGTGTTTGTTGAGAAGAAATCAGGATGTCCGACCATGTGCTGCGGACAGGAGATGGAAGAGCTGATTCCCGGCGCTGTGGACGCGTCAAAGGAAAAACACGTGCCGGTTCTGACCGCCCGCGGAAATAAGGTTCAGGTTGCGGTCGGCTCCGCGGAGCATCCCATGCTTGACGAACATTACATCCAGTTCATCATTCTTGAGACAAGCCACGGTTATCAGCTTCGCAGGCTGAATCCGGCCGAGGCCCCGAAGGCGGATTTCCTTCTTTCGGAAGGCGAGAGCGCCGTCGCTGCTTATGAGTACTGCAATCTTCACGGTCTGTGGAAAGCAGAGCTTAAACAGGATAAATAAAAATACTGCCGCACGGTTTTTCCGTGCGGCATCGCTGTTTCTTATGCCTGCAGGGTGGGCCGCACAAAAGCAGACTGCGGCAGTTCCTGCTCTCCCATATGGGAAACGCTGTCTTTTACGCCTGCCCGGTCAGCTTCACCCATGTAATCTCATGGTTCACGGCGCGTGCGAAGGTCTCAAAGACATCCTTTGTATGGAGCTTCAGAGTGGATGTGTTCCTGCAGGGGTGGCATCCGATATAGGGGTTGTCCTTCAGATCCTGATCCACCAGAAGGCGCACATGCCCTTCCGTATCGTTCATGAGTCCCAGCACGCTGGCGGAGCCTTTCTCACAATGCATGTACTCCCACATGTACTCTTCCGGTCCGAAAGACAGGCGGGCCGAACCAATCTGTTTCGTGATCTCCTTTGTCTTGAAGGGCTTGTCACCCGGCATCAGAAGCAGATAAAACATGGTCTGCTGCCGGTTGCAGAGAAACAGATTCTTGCAGATGGGTGCTTTCAGCACCTTCTCAATGGCAGTGCAGGCTTCCATATCCTCGGCAGGATCATGGTCCGCCCTCTTATAGCCGATCCCAAGCTTGTCCAGATACTTGTAGGTCATCATCTCCTGCTCCGGCCTGCCGCCCGCAAGATCCGGACGGTCGTTTGCTTTCGCAGGTTTTCCGTCGTACAGCATCGTCTTCATACTCTTTCTTCTCCCTTCAGGACCATCTTATCTGTCAGCTGATCGCAAAACGCTTATGCGTTTGCAGACCGGCTGAACCTGAGGAAACACTGATTATACCGGTGATTCCCTAAACAGCCTCCTGCCCCATATACCGGTTGATCTTCTCCCGGTTCAGCTTCTCGCCGATCACAATCACAACCTGCTGGCCTTCCCGCACTGCTTTCATCTCAGTTCCGCCGTCCCGGACCGCATTGATTTCCAGCCACTGCTCTTTCTCTCTGGCAAACCCCTTAATCCGGAATATACTTCCGCAGGACCGGTCCTCAAAAAGCATCCGGACAGCCTTGCTTATTTCATCCGATGTAAACGGCCGCTGCAGATAGTAAAGGGACTGAAAGCCCTCGTCCTTTCCGACCGGAACACGGATATGATCCGCCAGCTGATAGCCGGATGTCTCCATCCTCCGGTAATCCTCCGGGCTGAAGGATGCCCAGTCTGCCGCGATCACAGGCTCGGCGCCTTCCTTTCCCGCTTCCAGGCTGAAACGCCTGCCGCAGGCAAAACGCTCCATGACTTCATTCAGATAATCAACTGTCCGCGCCGCAGTTTCCCTTTCGCAGAGCTGCGTTCTGCTGAGGACGACGCAGCCCGCATCAGCCAGCTGGGATACCAGCAGATATTCCGACTCCCGCGACAGTTCCCGGGGAAGCCCGGCATCCACGACGGCTATGACAGAGCCGATCTCATACCAGCAGTTTAAGGGTTCCTCGCAGAGTGCGTCAAAAAACTCTTCCGCATCGAAGATACCGGAAGGTTCGATGAGGACTCTGTCAAATCCTCTCATCCCCATGGAGATCAGTTTCGTGCGGAAACGCCTGCGGTAGGTGTCAAGATCAGCGCCTCCCGCGACCATCTCCCGCTCACACTGCTCTCCCTCCAGGTCCTGGAGAAGCATCATATCTACATTCACTGCCCCGAAATCATTTTCTATGATCCCGATTTTCAGTCCTCTGTCCATCAGGTATCCGGCGTATCCATGCAGGAAGGTGGTCTTCCCCGAACCCAGGAATCCTGTTATCAAATCTATCTGTATCATCTGATCCACCATGCTGACCACTGAAACAGCCGCGCAGAATAAGGAACATCCCGTGTCCTTTATTCTGCGCGGTCCGGTTATCATTCTTTTTCTTTCGGAACAGTTCCTCTTATGATTCCTTCTTCTTCAGATCAAAAAAAGTAAAGCACGCAGGCAATCGGAAAACAAATGAGCGTAAGAATTCCGTACAGGGATGTTAATGCCGCCATAAAATCGCTCTTCGAGATCAGCACACGGACTGCTGTCACTGCCACTGCCGGGAGAAGCTCTGAATGATCCTCAGCGCCAGGTCACGGTTTCCGAGAGGTCTTTGCGGTTTGTATGATTGGCCAACGGTGTACCTGTTTCTGCGGCATAGCCCAGATCCAGCAGCATGACGACCACTTCATTGTCCGGAAGGTCAAGCTCCGCAGCTGCCTTATCCGGATCAAAGAAATTCAGCCAGCAGGAATTCAGTCCCCTGTCCGCAGCCGCCAGCATCATATGCGTTGCCACAATCGAGGCGTCCTCGGCGCCGGAGCTGGCGCGTCCGCCCGGGAAAGTGAAAACATTATCACGGTCATAGGCGACAACAGCAACGACAGGAGCACCGTATCTGCAGGGCGTCAGCTTGTCAATCTGCTCCAGGGCTTCCGCCGAACGCATCATATAGATGTGCTGGGGCTGAAGATTTTTGGCTGTCGGAGCAAGGCGTCCCGCCTCAAGGACATAATTCAGATCTTCATCCGATATAGCTCTGTCGGAAAACTTTTTGCAGGAATATCTCTCCCCCGCAAGTTCCAGAAAACTCTTCATGTTTATCCTCCTCCAAAAACACAGGCAGTACCCTGACTCAATGTCCTGATAACTATTTTGCAGCCATATCTGCAAAATAGCAGCCGCTGCATAATATTTCTCCTCTCAGAACAGAGGTGACTGTCCGCCAGCGGCGCGCTGCCGGATCAGAAGACACGTGTGCGTATCTATGCAGATTTATTCATCCTTCAGGGATCCTTTTTGAATATTCTGCTCTACGATTTCCTTCATATAAGCCCAGATCTCCTCCGATCCCTCCCCGGTATGCCGGTTCCGTTCCTCAACCTGACTGCGGCACACGCCGCGGCTGCTCCAGTCCTGGCCTCCGTTGGAATGATTCAGCAGCATGGGCTGAAAGTTATCCATCACATGGGCGAATTTTGCTTCGGGACTTTCCCCCTTTTCAAATTCCTCCCAGAGCGCCTTCAGATAAGTCCCCTGGTCCTCAGGAAGCAGGCCGTAAAGCCGTTCGGCAGCCTTCCTCTCTCTTTCGGGAGCGCTTTTCTGGGCCTCCGGATCATAGGCATAGGAATCTCCGGCATCGATCTCCACCACATCATGCAGGAGAACCATAAGCATGGTCTTCGCCACGTCAACCGTCTGATTGGAGTATTCGCTCAGAAGGAAGGTCATGGCCGCAAGATGCCACGCATGCTCCGCGTCATTCTCCCTGCGCCCGTGCCCGCTCAGATGCGTCTGCCGCAGAATATTCTTCTCCCTGTCCAGCTCCAGAATAAAGCGGATCTGCCTCTCAAATCTCTCTCTGTCCATCTTCAGCAGGCCCTCCCGCCATCATGCAGATAAAACAATATTGCGATTCACGGCTCTCCACACATCAGGACACGCGTGATACTTTGCCGCGCAGCTTTTCAGAACACACGCCTTACTTTTTACCGCGCAGGTTCCCAAGCGTTTTAAGCGTCTCGATATCGTTCTCATTCAGCTTGATATTCGTGACCCGCTCCCTGCCCTCAGGTGAAATCACCTTAAGTTCCAGAACAGCTCCGGGGCGAAGATCCTCCCGTACGGCAGACATGAAGGCGCCGATTCTCGGGTGATCATTTCTGAAAAGATTGAAACGGTCTTTCAGTTTCAGAAGTTCCATAGGATTAAGTGCCATCTTTATTTACCTCCGTCAGTTTTTCCGCCGGAATATATGCCTTCTTCTCCTCTCAGAACGAAATTCTGTACCATGACTCAATGCTCCGGATGACTATTTTGCAGCCGCGTCTGCAAAAACGCAGCCGCGGGCAGAATATGTCTCCTTATAGCGGAAGACATTTTCAGGCTGAAGCCCATTATCCCATCAGACCGGCGGCTCTGTCAAGCCGCAGAAAAGCAGGGCAGGCCGGTAGAAAAACTACCGGTCCCGCCCTGCCGGACTCATTCTTTCATGCTGTCTGTGCGCAGCCTGTCTTACAGCCTGTCTGCGGTCTTTACATACCCCGGATCATCCGGACGTGCGATCAGCTCTTTGGTCTTGAGCACCTTGGCCCACTTGTCCACGATCTGATATTCCATATGGACGCCGGGTCCGATCTCAGAATAGGAAAGCACGACACTATTCTTCACGACAGCGTCCCTGCCGATCTTGACGCCTCTGCCGATCACGGAATTGGCGACGGTACCCTCGATCTCGCATCCGTCCGAAACCAGGGAATGATAGATGTTCGCGCCTTCGAAGACCTGCGTCGGGCAGGAATCCGTGGTTCTGGTATAGATCGGCCAGTCATCGCTGAACAGGGATCTGGCAACCTTCATGTCCAGAAGCTCGATGCTTGCGTCATAATAAGACTGCAGATCGCAGATCGCCGCGAAATATCCCTTATGCTGGATTCCGCGGATGTTCAGATTCTGCTCTTCGCATTCCTTGCTGATCATCTGCGCAAGGGAGAAGGTGGAGGAATATTCTCTCGCCTTCCTGACCAGATCGACGAACAGATCCTTCTTCATCACGTAGCTGTCCATGAAGATGGACTGGGACGCACGGTTCCCGCGGTTTTCCGAAAGGGACGTGATCTTCTGGTCCTTGTCGACGGTGACAACTCTGCAGCTGAGGAAATGATCTCTTCCGTTGTTTACCTTATGGTAAAGCATGCTGATGTCCGCGCCGGACTGGATGTGCTCTTCCAGAATGTCCGCGAAGTCCTGCTTGAAGATCATGTAGCAGGGCTGGATCACCACATATTCCTGGTCGATGAGGTTCAGATAATCCATGTTGTCCAGATAATCCGAGACATCCGTATTATAGACCTCATTATGGTTGTTGTGGTTGCAGAACAGCAGCTGCAGGCGGCCGTTCTTGGAATTGATGTTATACTGGCGGCCGGTTCCCAGATGGTCCGTCAGGGAACGCGGGAACTTGTTCAGGTAAACCTGAATATTCTCAATGCCGCTGTTGGTCAGGTTCGAAATCGGGAAATCAATCACACGATATCTGCCGAGAAACGAAAACGCTCCGGCCGGACGGCAGTCCTGCAGTCCATATACGTTGACTCTTCTGGGAGTCGAGGTTACGATACCAAATGCTCTTGCCATGATCACTCCACCCCCTTCACATTCTTCGATACAAGAAGGATATTCTCACTGTCCGGGCTGCCGACAACAGCGCCCTTTCCAATCTTCACGCCGCCTGCCACAAGCGCTCTTGTGACGACAGCGCCCTCTTCCACCTTTACGCCGGGCATGAGCACGGAATCCACCACACTGGCGCCTTCCGCCACAACCGTGTTCGTAAAAAGAACGGAATTCTTAACCTCGCCCTCAAGCACGCAGCCCTGGGTGATATAGATCCTGTCCACATCCGCGTTCGGACCGATATAGGCCGGCAGCGCGGAAACATCTTCCGTATAGATTCTCCAGGAACGGTCGTCCAGATCAAGCCCGTTCTGCTTGTTCAGAAGATCCATGTTCGCTTCCCAGAGGGAATCGATGGTTCCCACATCCTTCCAGTAGCCTTCAAACTTGTAGGCAATCAGCTTCTTCCCTTCGCCGAGCATGGTCGGGATGATATTCTTTCCGAAATCGTGGTCGGAATTCGGATCCTTCATATCCGCAACCAGCATCTTTCTCAGGTTCTTCCAGGAGAAAATATAGATGCCCATGGAGGCAAGATTGCTCTTGGGCTTCGCCGGCTTCTCCTCAAACTCCACGATATTTCCGTCCGCATCCGTATTCATGATGCCGAAACGGCTGGCTTCCTTCATAGGAACCGGGAGAACCGCGATGGTGGCGTCCGCCCCTGCCTTGAGATGCGCATCCAGCATCTTGGCATAATTCATCTTGTAGATATGGTCACCGGAAAGAACCAGCAGGTAATCGGGATTATACTGATCGATGAAATCGATGTTCTGCGAGATCGCATCCGCGGTGCCGCGGTATACATCGAGGCCGGACTCTGCCTTTTCACGGGGTGTCAGAACGAACACACCGCTGTCCTTGGTGTCAAGTCCCCAGCGGCTTCCGGCGGCGACATAGCTGTTCAGAAGAACGGACTCATACTGGGTCAGGACTCCCACAACATCAATTCCGCTGTTCGCGCAGTTGCTCAGGGGAAAGTCGATAATTCTGTACTTTCCCCCGTAAGAGACTGCCGGCTTCGCCACCTTGCTGGTAAGCTCATGCAGACGGCTTCCCCGTCCTCCGGCCAGGATCATGGCCAACATGTTGCTGTGCTTCATAGCAGTTATCCTCCTCTTGCCTGGATCTGATATCCAGTGTATTCACAAAAATAACTGAACGGTCCTTCCGGGCCTTGTTTAATCAGCTTAATCATAGCACAGTATCAGCCGCCTGACTAGTATAATTCACGGATTCTGTCCCCTGATTTTCAGCATTTCCGCCGAAAAACGGTCCTTCTTCATCTGTTTTCCCAAATAAGCAGACAAATAATACCGGATTCAGAACCATCCCGTCCCGGAAACCGTTCGGCAGAAAAGCGAAACAGTTCCTTATCCGAGGCCAAGCAGGAGAAGAAGGATCGTAATCTCCAGGATGCTCAGGAGAATCGTGATGCTGTTCGCCGCGCTCGCCTTTCCCGCGTCCCCGCCGCAGATTCCCGTAAAAGCCGGCCCGACGGCACTGATCGGAGCGAAGGCAATCAGCACCAGCGTCTGCCGGATCACCAGATCAAAAGGCAGCACATAATAACTGACGAGGGCGAGAAGAATCCCGAAAACCTGCCTGTAAAGCACGATCCGCATGATGTCCTTCAGGTATTCCTTTTTCAGTTCCAGATGGAACAGAAGCCCGATCATCAGCATGGCCAGAAATGTATTCGACACAGCGGCCGGTTCAATCAGCGTCAGCACCGCCTCCGGCAGCCGCAGTTTCAGTATCATCAGCAGAAACATCCCCACATAGGCAAGAATGGGCGGGCTGGAAATCAGTCTGCGGAAGAAGCCCCTGATATCAAATCCCTTCCCCCTTTCTGAAAAGAAGCTGTCCACGAAAGCATAGGTGCCGCCCGTACACATCAGGCTGTTTCCGACATCAAACATACAGGCTGTGACAGTGCCCTCGGGGGGCAGAAAGCTCTGTACAAAGGGCAGACAGAAGGCACCGATATTAAATGCGGGCATACAGAACATATAAAGAACCCGGTCCCGCCTGCTGCGATGACGCGTAAGCAGGACTCCTGCCGTCAGCATCAGGATATTGGACAGCAGCCCCATCAGCGTGATCAGCAGCATCAGCGGACTCACTTCCCGCGTTCTGGAAAAATTCAGGATGATCGCGCAGGGAAGGGTGACATAGATCACAAGCTTTTTCGCCACGTCTCCCGCCATTTCCGGCAGGAGCCCGCTCTTCCTGAGCAGGATCCCGAGCAGAATGATCAGGAAAAAAGAAAATGCCCTCAAAAGAACTGCCGCCATCGCTTCCTCCTCTTTTCTGCCGCTGTTGTCTGCATGGCGCATCCATATTCAGCAGCAGGCAGACTGTATTGAGAAACGCTGATTCATTCCGGGCGGCATCTTCTGATCCCCCGAAATCAGTGTTTCATCGGTTCCATAGAAATCTGAATTCTTTATTGCCCCATCTGTTTCTTCATGATATTATAGACAGATGAAAATTTCAACAGCAATGGCCTGCCTCTGACATTTCTTTGGTGAAACGACCCTGCTGCCGAAAATTTTAGAGAAAGGACCCTGAATCACATGAAAGAACTGATGCTAGGCAATAAGGCTTTCGCCCGGGGCCTCTATGAGGCCGGCTGCTGCTTTGTCTCCAGCTACCCCGGGACTCCCAGCACGGAGATAACCGAAGAAGCCGTCAAATATGATGAAATCTACTGCGAATGGGCGCCGAACGAGAAGGTTGCTCTGGAAGCCGCTTTCGGAGCCAGCCTGGCCGGGCGCCGCGCCTTCTGCGGCATGAAGCACGTGGGCCTCAACGTCGCCGCGGATCCGCTCTATACCATGTCCTACACCGGAGTGAACGGCGGACTTGTCATCGCGGTCGCGGATGACCCGGGCATGCATTCCTCCCAGAATGAACAGGACTCCCGTCATCACGCCATCGCCTCCAAAGTTCCCATGCTGGAACCCTCCGATTCGGCGGAGACCCTTGCATTCGTAAAGATTGCGTTTGAGATCTCGGAAAAGTTCGATACTCCCGTGATCATCCGCATGTGCACGAGAGTCTCCCATTCCCAGTCGGTTGTGGAGGCAGGCCTGCGAACGGTTCCGGACCGGATTCCCTATGAAAAGAATATCGGTAAATATGTCATGATGCCGGGCAACGCCAAAAAGCGCCATCCCGTCGTCGAGGAGCGCACGAAAAAACTCGCCAAATGGGCGGAGAGCGCTCCCGTCAACCGTGTGGAGATGGGCGGGACAAAGACCGGCATCATCACCTCCTCCACAAGCTATCAGTATGTGAAGGAAGTATTCGGGGACAGCGTCTCCATCCTTAAGATCGGAATGTCCAACCCGCTTCCGGAAAAGCTGATCCGCAGCTTCGCATCGAAAGTGGAAAAGCTCATCGTCGTGGAGGAGATGGATCCCATCTTTGAAAACTACTGCCGCCAGCTCGGACTTGAAGTCAGCGGCAAGGACCTTCTGCCCATGTGCGGGGAATTCTCCCAGAATATGATCGCCGAGAGCCTGGGCATGGAACTCTATGAGGGAAAGGCTCTGGACGACCCGATTCCGCCGCGTCCGCCGGCCATGTGCTCCGGCTGTCCGCACCGCGGGCTCTTCTACACCCTGAAAAAGAATAAGATCACCTGCCTCGGTGATATCGGCTGCTATACGCTCGGCGCCGCCGCGCCCCTCAGCTCCGTGGATACGACGCTGTGCATGGGCGCATCCGTAAGCGCGATCCACGGCTTCATCAAGATGCAGGATCCGGAAGCGGCGCGCCATACGGTCGCCGTGATCGGTGATTCCACCTTCATGCACTCCGGCATGACAGGCCTTGCCAACATCGCCTACAATATGTCCAATTCAACCGTGATCATCCTGGACAATTCCATCACCGGCATGACGGGACATCAGCAGAATCCGACAACCGGATACAACATCAAGGGGGATCCGGCCGGAAAGATCGACCTTGAAGCCCTCTGCCGGGCCATGGGATTTGAGCGCGTGCGCGTTGTGGATCCTTATAACCTGGCTGAATGCGACAGCGTTATCCGTGAGGAGCTGAATGTTGACGCTCCCTCCGTGATTATCTCCAGAAGACCCTGCGCTCTGCTGAAATATGTCAAGCACAAGGCTCCTCTGAAAGTGAATCCGGACAGATGCGTCGGCTGCCGCGCCTGCATGCAGATCGCATGTCCTTCCATCTCCTTCCGGGACAAGAAGGCGGTTGTCGACGCCACACAGTGCGTCGGCTGCGGCGTCTGCAGCCAGCTGTGCCGCTTCGGCGCCTATGAGAGCACCGCAAAGGAGGACTGACCATGGAAACAAAGAATGTAATGATCGTCGGTGTCGGCGGCCAGGGTTCCCTGCTCGCCAGCAAGCTGCTCGGACAGCTGCTTCTCCAGCAGGGCTACGATGTAAAAGTTTCGGAAGTACACGGAATGTCGCAGAGGGGCGGTTCCGTCGTCACATATGTCCGCTTCGGCGACCATGTCTCCTCCCCGGTCATCGACCGAGGAACTTCCGACTATATTGTCTCATTTGAGCTGCTGGAAGCTGCCAGATGGCTCCCCTGGCTGAAAAAAGACGGCCAGATCGTAACCAACACCCAGCAGATCGACCCCATGCCTGTCATCATGGGCGCCGCGGAGTATCCCGGGAACCTGGTTGAGAAGATGCGCGCGGCCGGAGCAAAGGTGGACGCCCTCGACTGCCTCTCCCTCGCTTCCAGGGCAGGTACGGCAAAAGCAGTCAACCTCGTCCTGATGGGGAGGCTGTCCCACTATTTTGATATGCCTGTGGAAGAATGGATGGCCGCCATCGAAAAGATTGTTCCTCCCAGATTCCTTGAGATTAACCGCCGGGCCTTCGATCTGGGGCGGAACGCATAACGTATATGCTGCCCGGTTTCCCGGTCAACATAGGATCCTGGACGTAATGCAGACATGCGTCGCGCCGGGATCAGCTTTATTCCGCCCCGGCCCGGTTTCCATACAGACCGCACTCATCCGGTCGGCGGACCAATGGTTTTACAGAAAGGAACAGAAGAAGTATGGAGCGTTATTATCAGAAAGACATCGAGTGCGCCGACAGAGAGCAGATACGCGCGTGGCAGAGTGAAAAACTGGTCAGACAGGTACAGCATGTATGGAATGATGTGCCCTATTACAGGGAAAAGATGAAAGAAGCGGGAGTGACACCGGATGATATCCATTCCGTGGATGATCTCCACAAACTCCCCTTCCTGAGCAAGGCGGACCTGCGGGACTCCTATCCATACGGCCTGCTTGGCTGCGATCTGAAAAAGTGTGTCCGCATTCAGTCTACCTCCGGCACAACAGGACGCCGCGTTGTCGCTTTCTACACCCAGCATGACATCGATCTGTGGGAAGACTGCTGCGCCAGGGCCATCACCGCGGCCGGAGGCACCGATGAGGATGTCTGCCAGGTTTCCTACGGCTACGGCCTGTTTACGGGAGGTCCCGGTCTCAACGGCGGAAGCCACAAGGTCGGCTGCCTCACCATACCGACTTCTTCCGGGAATACACAGCGTCAGATCATGTTCATCCGTGACCTGAACACGACGATTCTCTGCTGCACACCTTCCTATGCCGCCTATCTGGGCGAAAGCATGAAGGAAATGGGCCTTACGCCCGATGAGATCCCGCTCAAAGCCGGAATCTTCGGAGCGGAAGCCTGGAGTGAGGAGATGCGGCAGGATATCCAGAAAACTCTTGGCATCAAAGCCTATGACATCTACGGGCTGACCGAACTGTCAGGCCCCGGCGTCGCATTTGAATGCTCGGCCCAGAACGGCATGCATATCAATGAGGACCATTTTATCGCAGAGATCATCGATCCGGACACCGGCGAAGTCCTGCCGGAAGGCTCCCAGGGCGAACTGGTCTTCACCTCTCTGGATAAAGAAGCGTATCCGCTGATCCGCTACCGCACCAGGGATATCTGCACGCTCAGCTACGAGAAATGCTCCTGCGGCAGAACGCATGTCAGGATGGGCAAGCCGAGAGGCCGCTCCGACGACATGCTGATCATCCGCGGCGTCAATGTCTTCCCGTCCCAGATCGAGACGGTTCTTCTGAACAACGGATATCCGGCCAACTACCAGATCATCGTCGACCGCGTCAACAATACGGATACGCTGGATATCCATGTGGAGATGACACCTGAGATGTTCACGGACCAGCTCGGCGAAGTCTCCCGCCGCCAGAAGGAACTCGCGGACGGCATGAAGTCCATGCTCGGAATCAAAGCCAATATCACTCTGGTCAGCCCGAAATCCATCGAGCGCAGCGAAGGCAAAGCCGTGCGCGTCATTGACCGCAGAAAGATCTGATGTGATTCATATGAATGAAGCTGAAAATCACTGAAAAAGGAGGTTAGCTGAGATATGAGCGTGAAACAGATATCTGTATTTCTGGAAAACAAAGCCGGCACGCTGGAAAGCATGACAGACGTGCTCGGGAAAAACCAGATTGACATGCGTGCACTTTCCCTGGCTGAGACAAAAGATTTCGGCATTGTACGCATCATCGTGGACGATGTCTATGAAGCAACGACCGTTCTCAAGGAAGCGGGCTATATCCACACTCTGACCCCGGTTGTGGTCATCGCGATCCCGGATGAGCCGGGCGGACTGAACAAGGTCCTTAAGGTCTTCACAAAGGCCGGCGTCAACATCGAGTATATGTACGCCTTCCTGGGCGGTGCAGATGCGAAACATGCCTATATGGTTTTCCGTCCGGATGATACCAAAACCGCCGCATCAGCCGCAAAGGCGGCCGGAATGCGCCTGGTGGATCAGGAAGACATCTCCAGCCTGTAAAAACCCGCAATTTGTTGTTCTGCGCTCCTCCCATAGCCTGGGGACGCGTAGAAATCTTTGATTTCGTCACGCTTCCCATCCTTCACGGGAATCCGCGCGACGAAGTTTTGAATCAGCCTGTTCAGCGGGAACTGCTGCGGCAGAAAACAATCTGCTGCGGCCAGGTTAAAAACAGGAAAACTGCCCCTGCCGTATAAAAACCACGGCAGGGGCTTAACCATGCAGAGTGCCGCGCGTCCGGAAATAACCTTTTTATCCATGGACTTTCTAAGTACAGCGGAACACCCTGCGCATTCAGAAAGGTTTTCAGACATCTATGGCAGAAAAGACCATGAAAGAAAACAAGATGGGCGTTATGCCTGTCCGCAGGCTCATCGTATCCATGTCTCTTCCCATGATGTTATCCATGCTCGTACAGGCTCTTTATAACATCGTGGACAGCATCTTCGTCTCCAGGATCAGCGAAAGCGCGCTGACCGCAGTCACACTTGCTTTCCCCATGCAGAACCTGATGATCGCGGTCGGAGCCGGTACCGGCGTCGGCATCAACGCCCTCCTGTCGAAGGCGCTCGGCGAAAAAGACTTTGACAGATCCGACAGCGCCGCCAATACAGGCCTGCTGCTTGCCTTCCTCAGTTTCCTTGTCTTTCTGCTCCTGGGCACCTTCGGCGCGGAACCCTTCATCCGGACGCAGACCTCAAATCCGGAAATCTCTGACGCCGCCTGCTCTTATCTGCAGATTGTGTGCTGCATGTCGCTGGGGCTTTTCTATCAGGTGACTTTCGAAAGACTTCTCCAGTCCACCGGGCGCACCTTCCAGTCGATGATCTCCCAGATGACCGGTGCCATTATTAATATTATCTTCGACCCCATCATGATCTTCGGCTATTTCGGACTGCCCGCCATGGGCGTTGCCGGCGCCGCGCTTGCCACTGTCCTCGGACAGTCCGTCGCCGCCCTGACCGGCCTTGTCCTGAACCTGAAGCAGAATCCCGAGATTCATCTCAGCATCAGGCGCATCTTCCGCCCTTCCGCTGAGATTATCGGGCGAATTTATTTCGTCGGCGTTCCGTCCATCCTGATGATGTCGATCGGATCCCTCATGAACTACCTGATGAACCGGATCCTGATCAGTTTTTCTGAGACTGCGACTGCCGTATTCGGCGTCTATTTCCGCCTGCAGAGCTTCTTCTTCATGCCGGTATTCGGTCTGAACAACGGGCTGATTCCGGTCCTGGCCTATAATTACGGGGCAAAAAGCAAAAGACGCATCGACGAAGCCCTGCGCTTCAGCCTGCTTCTGGCCTTCTGCGTCATGTGCTGCGGAACCCTGATCTTTGAGTTTTTCCCGCGCCAGCTGCTCCTTCTGTTCAATGCATCGGAGGACATGATGGGGATCGGCTCTGTCGCCATGCGGATTATCGCCCTCAATTTCCCCCTGGCAGCGGTAGGAATCATTCTGGGTTCTGTATTCCAGGCATTTTCCAGAAGCTATTATTCTCTGATCATCTCTCTCTGCCGGCAGCTTATCATCCTGATTCCGGCCGCCTGGCTGATTGCCCGTATAACAGGGAATGTCAGTATGGTATGGTGGTCTTTTCCGCTCTCGGAGGTGATCTCCGCCGTACTTTCCATTTTCTTCTTCCGGAAAGTATATTCCGACGTGACATCCTCTTTCTGATGAAAGAATCACTTCGGCGGCGCTTCAGTGTCGTAAAAGCTGCGTGAGCTCCGCTATAGCATAATAAACGGTCTTCAGCAGGCGCTGAAGACCGTTCTCTTTATTCCGTCTGTATTCTTATTCCGTCTCTGCTTCCGCCTCGGGCGCCTGGGTCTGTTCCACATAATCCCTGCTGACCCAGCCGTTGATGCTGCTTCCATCCTCCGCGGTGTAGGTCACTTTGACCCAGCGTTCGTTCGCCTCCCCGGTCGGATCCGCCTTTACAAGCGCATTCTCGGGAATCTTGCCCAGCTTGTTGGCGTCATCGGTTTCATCCGGCGCCGAGCGGATATTGATGAGCGTCGTGACTCTGTAATACACCGCCGACTCCTTCTCATTCCGGATCGAATCCAGGATCTTCTGAAAATCCCCTGTATAGTCAAAATCCGTATTGTCCGTCTGCATCATGAGAACCTGCATCCAGCGGTTCTCCTCCTCTGCGGGAAACATCAGAAACTGCCCGTTTCCCTGCCGGCCCTGGACAGAAAAGGTAAAGTCCCAGAGAAATCCTTTTACCGGCTGTTCACTGCCCTGAAGCTCATAGAGCCGGGACTGGCTGCAGTCGTAGCTGTCAAAGGACTGTCCGAAGGCCTGGGCGATCTTCTTTTCCTCGTCCTCCAGAACCGAAAATGAAACCGGCTCCTGGTCGTCCACATTGGCCTCCATCTGGAGAAGTGCAACCTTTCCCTGACGCTCAGCATATGCGCAGTAATACTCCTGATCCGAACCATCCAGGCTGGTCTCAGCTTCCTCGGCCTGCCAGTAGGAAGGAATCTTCACCGTATAGCCGCCTATCTCGACCAGTGAAGCTTCATTCTCATCAAATCCGTCCTTCTGCTGCCTGACAACGGCCTCTCTCTCCGTCTGCCCTTCCGCTTCTGTCTCGGCAGCCAGGCATCCCGACGCAAATGCAGCGGTAAATGCCAGAGTTACGATAAGCGCTTTATAGCTCATAATTATTCAGC
This sequence comes from Lachnospiraceae bacterium UBA3845, assembly GCA_002392705.1. Taxonomy (GTDB): domain Bacteria; phylum Bacillota; class Clostridia; order Lachnospirales; family Lachnospiraceae; genus Porcincola. The sequence continues at coordinate 37,930 of DGHP01000056.1, forward strand.
TCCTCCTCTGCTCCGGAAGCTGCCATGCGGCGTCTCCGGGCCTTCTCCTCTCCGCAGAAGACCAGATCGGGTCTCCCGCCCTCCATTCTGCGGATCCGTCCCCTTAATACAGGCAGTGCAGACCGCGGTACACAGCAGCAGCTTCGCTGCCGCGCGGTCCGCCTTCGCTTTTACCTCAGGCGGAATGCTCCGTCCGCACATAGCCTATATTATATCCTATCTGCATGGAATTGTCACATATACTTTTAGCCGGGAAGAAATTCACAACAGGAAAAACCCCTGAAAGCGCTGCCCTTCTCCGGCCTGCTTTCAGGGGTAATAAACAAACTTCCTTTAAAGAAAACCCTGCGGATCCCTCTCTGATGAATGGATCACAGCTCTGTCAAAGAAGAGACTTCACACATTCTTCCAGATCCTTCATATCCGCGGTCGGCTCAAAGCGTGCCACTACATTTCCGTCCCGGTCGACGACGAACTTTGTGAAATTCCATTTGATATTCGGGTTATTCTTGTAATCCTTGTCGATCGTCTTCAGAAGACCGGCCATCATCAGGGCTTTGGGGCCTTTTCCGAATCCTTCAAAGCCCTTCCGGCTCTTCAGGTAAGTATAAAGAGGAAGCTCATTCTCCCCGTTCACATCCGACTTCTTCATCTGCGGAAACTGCGTATTGTACTTCAGTGTGCAGAACTCATGGATCTCCTCGTCCGTTCCGGGCGTCTGTCCGGCAAACTGGTTGCAGGGAATATCGATGATTTCAAGTCCCTGCTCATGATAATTCTCATACATCTTCTCAAGAGGCTCATAGTGGGGAGTGAAGCCGCATCCGGTCGCTGTATTCACGATCACCATCACTTTTCCCTTATAATCCGCCAGCTTCAGTTCCGTTCCATCCGGTGCCGGTACAGTGTAATCATAGATTGATGCCATAATCATGTTCTCCTTGCAGATCTTTCTCGAATGCTTCGGACTTTAAAAAATCCTCTGCTCAGCATTTTTAAGTTGTACTCAATTTACTATGGCTCAATCTATTTGTCAAGTCCTTTTTACATCTTCTCTGATCCGTCAGTGAGAAGCGAACAGGCTTTCCGGGAAAAGGTCCGGGCAAGCTTGCGCATTCTGAAGCTGCGCACAGCAGGGGATACCGAACGGTAAGCGGGATAACGGGGCAGTTCATATGAGTCTTCATATCTGCGCAGGATCTCCTCCATGAGGATCCCGCCCCTGCGCTTCAGGCACAGGCTTTCCATGGCGCCGCTCAGCTTTTCCCGGAAGGCCTCATCCTCGGAACGGACAGCCGCCACATAATGGTCCTCAAACAGACAGACCGCCCGGCTGCCGGTCTGAACGGATACTCCGCCCTGGAGCCGGATCAGCTTCGAAGCCATTCTCCGGCCGGTGATAATGCAGTCAATCTCCCCGTATCTGAGGGCCTGCAGCGCATCCCAGTCGGAGCTGTAGACCGTAATCCCGCTTCCCGGAAGGTCATAATGGGAAGTCCAGTTATCCTCTCCGAAGAGAGAAAGCACGCCGGCTTTTTTTCCCTGCAGCGCGAAAGGATAGGGCATGGTGACAGAAGGTTCTTCCTCCTTTGCCAGAACCACCGCCTGATAACTGAGATAGGGCCGGGTAAATGCGATTCCTTCCGTTTCCTCCCCCCATCTTCCAAGCTTCACAAGGCCTCCGGGCAGACGCGGGTTTTCATAGCGCTCAAGAAGAATCCCTCCCATCACAAGGTCAACTTCCCCTGCGAGCAGGGCCTGCATCGCCTCTTTCTCTGAAGCGTATGCACGGAACTGAAGAAGCATGTGCAGATACGCAGCAATCTGGACGGCGGTGTCAAGGTCAATGCCGGAAAACTCTGTATAATCGGGATAAACCGCGTCTTCCGGTATCCAGGCAAAGGGATAGCTGCTGCCGGCAATGCCGACTGTCAGGCAGCCGTCATCCCCGGGCTCCCATCCCTCTTCCGTATCTGCCTCCATATCCTCCGGCAGGACCAGAAAGAGTTCATCGCTTACATCGATCTGCGGTCCTGACTGTGCTGCCGGACCTTCTTCCGTCTCACTGATACTGCACATCTGCTCTTCCCGGCTCATACCGCCGGACTCACCTGCAGAGCCCCTGCTGCCGGATAATTCGGCTGCAAGGTCCGGCGTGCCGGATATATAGGCCGGAATGTCTGTTGCTGTGTGTCGATCCTCTTTTGCAGTATTATTATGCATTTCTGCAAAGTTCTGCTCCGTCTCCGTTTCCTCAGCATCATCTTCAGGGTCCGCCCAGGCCCTCCCATAAAGAAGGAAGCCGCCTTCAGCTGAAAACGCTCCATTCTCCGGGCGGCTGCCTGTCTCAGCTGCGGTCTCTTTTCCCAACGCAAATAAAGCTGCCTGCGATGACATGTCCGCAAGCAGCGCTGCCGCCAGAATAAATGAAAAAACCGGTGCCGGATGACGGAAACAAAGCCGCATCAGCTTTCTGTATGCGGACTTTACACGGCACCGGATCCCGGTTCTGTTTCTTCTCACTGCTGTAATCCTCAATTTCACCAGTATTTCCCTGTCTTCCCTGTTATCCCGGTTCTTAAGCTGCAGAGCATAAAGCAGGCCTCCCTTCACCTGATATAATGCAGCAGCATCCCGCCTGTGCAGGGCTTTAACACAGCCGCCGAACGGCTTTTCTTATGTTATCATTCATTTGCCGGTCAGTCAATGAAAGAAAACAGCATCGTATTCTTGCTGTTTCTATGCTAAAATCTCAGTAGCTGAGTCTGGAAAAGGTTAGTTCATAAGAGCAGCTGAAAGAATACCGTTTGCGGACAAAAATTCCTGTGGGAGGTGGCAAAGCGATGTATTATGTATTGAATCATGAACAGATGCAGGCATGTGACCGTCTGACGACCGAACGCATGGGGGTTCCGTCCCTGGTCCTCATGGAGCGGGCGGCGCTCGCTGTATTTGACGTTATCTGCAGCAGATATCCGGACTGCCGCCGCGTTCTTATTCTGTGCGGAAGCGGCAACAACGGGGGCGACGGCTTCGCCCTGGCCCGCCTGCTGCTTCTGAAAGGCATCCGGGCGGATGTTCTCTTTGTCGGGAAACACGCGTCCATGACAGAACAGACCCGCACGGAATGCGCGATCTTTGAAAACTACGGAGGCACCCTTCTGCCGGATGACGCGCCGCTCAAGGATTACGACCTGATCGCAGACGCGCTGTTCGGGATCGGGCTGAGCCGGGATATCATCGGACGCTACGCCGATCTGATCCGGGCTGTGAACCGGATGGACACCCCCGTGATCTCCATCGATATTCCGTCCGGCATCTCCGCCGATGACGGGCAGGTACGCGGTACCGCGGTCAGAGCAGACTGCACGGTAACATTTGCCTTCCGCAAGATCGGGCAGATTCTCTATCCGGGAGCGGAATACTGCGGTGAGCTGATCCTGCGCGACGTCGGGATAACCGACATCGGCCTTTCCTGCGCCTCTTCCGCAGACAGAGCCTTCTCCGGCAATGACGGCAAAGGCAGAGAAGATCTCCCCGGCAGTGCAGAAGATCCTGATACAGGAGCATCAGATGGCCTGCCCGTAAGCCGGGAACCTGTCTGCGTACCGGAGGTATCCGACCTTGCGTCACTCCTTCCCAGGCGCAGATCCGACGCAAACAAGGGAACATACGGAAAACTGCTCCTTATAGCGGGAAAGGACAACATGGCAGGGGCTGCCGTCATGGCGGGTGAGGCCGCCTGCCGGACAGGATGCGGCCTGGTCTGTGTCTGCTCCCACGAAAAGAACCGGATGATCATCCAGAGCAGGCTGCCGGAAGCCCTGTTTGTCCCGTGGGACGAAGACCTCCGTCCCTGGCTGAACTGGGCGGATGCCATCGCCATCGGACCGGGGCTGGGCAAAACAGCCAGAAGCCTGGAGCTGCTCACGCAGGTTCTCAGAGACTGGCACGGCTCCCTGGTCATCGATGCGGATGCGCTGAATCTTCTGGCTGAGAATCCTGAACTGATTCCCCTCGCCGGAAACCGGGCTGTCTTTACGCCTCATCCCGGCGAGATGGGAAGACTTGCCGGCTGTCCCGCTGCTGAAGCCGCCGCGCTGCCGATTCCGGCAGCGGAAAGCTACAGCCGCAGACACAGCTGCATTCTTGTTCTGAAAGGTGCCCGCACCGTTGTCACAGACGGATCCGACACCATGATCAGCACTTTCGGTAATGAAGGGATGGCCACCGGCGGCTCCGGAGATACCCTGACCGGAATCGTGGGAAGCCTCCTCGCACAGGGCCTGACCCCGTTCGATGCCGCGAGGGCAGGCGTATGCCTGCACGGTCTTGCCGGTGACGCCGCGGCAGATACACTGGGAAGCTGCAGTATGCTGGCAGGGGATATCCCCCGCTTTCTTCCCCAGGTCTTCCGGGCAGTCAGACAGGCGGGAAAATAAAGCCATCTATTCTCCGGTCTCTGACAAAGCCAGCCGGCACGTTTCCGTGCCGGCTGGCTTATCATTCTTAACTGTCTGTACAGCTGTCCCCGGGATCCGCCGGCTCAAAGCCGCGCTGCCCCGCATCTTTAATCACCGCATCCGAGATCGATATCCCTGTCACCTCTGCGCTGCCGTCCCGTAGATATCCGCAGGTCTTCAATCCGCTCCGGATAATCTTTTTCCACTCCTCCGCGTCAAAGCTGAACTTTGTCTGATCGCTCATCTGAACCGTACAGAAATAACCGTCATTGGAAAAGAAATGTCTCGGAATCCTGTACATGTTCTTCCTGCTGATCAGTCCGATCTCTTCAAGCAGGTTCACCATGCGGTATACCGTGGCAAACCCTACGGAGGCATCTTTCTTTCTAGCAGCAGTGTAGATCTCCTTGCTCGAAGTACAGCTGCCCTCCAGAATCACATCCAGAATCCGCTCTCTTTGTCTGGTAATACGGAATCCCTGTTCTCTCAATCGCTCTATCACAGCCTGCTTTTCAAGATAATCTCTGTCTCTGTCGTTCCCCATCCTGTCAATTATCTCCGTCTTCTGCTCAGTTCCTGTTCACGAGTCTCTCTGCTTCAGAAATCCTGCGGATATACGCCCTTGTTTTTCAGTTCCTGCACAGCCTGTTCAAAATCGGCCTTATCCTGCTGGTAGGTAATACCGTGCCAGATATCCGGCGTTGTAAGCACCCGGACGCGCGCCTTCCCTTCCCGCATCAGGTCATTGACCACAAAGGGAAGGAAAAACTCACATTTCAGAGGATTCTTTTCCAGATTCTCCCTGAGGAAAAGAGGAAAACGCTCCTTCAGTTCCTTCATGAAATCCGCAGGAAATCCCCATACATTCATCGACACAATGGAATCAGGATCCACACCGGTCCAGCTCGCCCCGTCGTCCTCGCTGAAAGCGGCGCCTTCCTCAGTGCGGATGATTCTGGTTCTCTCCACGATCGTCTCCAGATAACCGTCCGAACTGGTGGTGCAGAGACCTCTGGACACAGAACCGTTCTCCGTAAGCGTATTCTTCAGCAGATAACCGATCATCACATACTGGTCATGACGCTTTTCCTCCTGCATCTTCACCAGATAGTCGTAGATAAGCCGGAAAGCATGCTCTCCGTAATAATCGTCCGCATTGATCACAGCGAAAGGCCCGTCCGTCACGGAAGCCGCGCTCAGCACTGCGTGGCCGGTGCCCCAGGGTTTTGTCCTCCCCTCCGGTACACCGAAACCTTCCGGAAGATCGGAGAGTTCCTGAAAGACATACCTTACCTTCATCTTCCTGCTCACCCGGTCCCCGATCGCATCCCGGAAAAGCTGTTCATTCTCCCGGCGGATGATAAAAACAACTTCCTCAAAGCCTGCTTTCTGCGCATCATAAATGGAAAAATCCATAATGATATGCCCTTCCCGGTCCACGGGATCAATCTGCTTCAGACCGCCGTACCTGCTTCCCATGCCTGCGGCCATGATTACCAGCACTGGTTTTTTCATAATCGTCCAATCCTCCTGCTCTGCCTTCTGCAAACTTCATAATTATAGCATATCTCCCCGGCTTTGTCTTTATACCCGTAAATGCCGCTGCTCTATTCACGGCCTGTCTGAAATCAGCTTCCGGTTCATTGTGCCTGCAGAATAACAGTTTTTAAATTTCAAATAAAGCCTGCGAAGCAGGAATTCCGCGCGGCGGACTTTTGCAGAGCGTCTCACTCTGTGCTATGATACTGGCATGATTATAAAACAGTATGATGCCGTATGCGATGAGCGTTACCTGACTGCATACGGCCTGAACCCGGAAAAAACGCTCTATTTTGATATTGAAAGCACGGGATTGAGTCCTGCACGTTCCCATCTCTACCTGATCGGGGCCGCGGTTAAAAATCCTTCTGCCGCAGAGGAGAACAGGGCAGAGGCGCCGTGGACCGTATATCAGTATTTTTCAGAAGCAGGCTCTGAGGAGGCAGAAATACTTGCTCTTTTCAGCAGGCTCTGCAGGAACTGCAGCACACTGGTCCAGTTCAACGGCGACCGCTTTGATATCCCATACCTGAAGGGCCGGGCTGAGGCGCTCGGTATGCCATCACCCCTGGAAGGCATGCAGACACTGGATCTGTACCGGGAAATCCGTCCCCTGAAACAGATGCTGGGGCTGAAAAAACTGAACCAGAAAACAGTGGAAGACTTCCTCGGAATCGAACGGCAGGACCGCTGGTCGGGAAGAGAACTGATCGATGTGTATCGATCTTACAGAGACAGGCGGGACATCCTCTCCGAAGCGGACCGGAACCGGGAGCGTCTCTCCATGCTTCTGCTCCACAACTATGAGGACGTTCTGGGAATGCTGAAGCTCACTCCGCTGCTGTCCTACCCCCTTCTGCTGAACAGCATGTCTCCTGCAGCCGCTGCAGGACTGCAGACAGAGGTGCGGGGAAAAGATGATCTGAACGTGTCCTTCTGTCTGGATCTGCCTGTGCCGGTCCCGGTCCGGAGCCACGTCAGCTGCTCTCCGGAATCTGCCGCAATCTGCCGGGAGATTTCTGCCGGCGCTGCCATTGAAAAGCCTGCCGGAGATTGCCCGGAAAACGGTACCGGTGCCCTGCGCGGCGATCCTTCCGGAAAATGCCCGGACGACGATAACATCGTCCGGCACGGCAATCCTTGTGCGCATTCCGGGCAGGACATCCCCTTTGAAAGAGGCCGGGAAATCTGGTCCGTATCCGCGGAGGGGACTAAGGTTCGGCTGCGGATTCCCTTCCGTGAAGGCACCCTCCGCCATTTCTTTAAGGATTATAAGAATTATTACTATCTTCCGGAAGAGGATACCGCTCTGCACAGATCTGTAGCAGCTTTCGTCGATCCCTCGCACCGCAGAAAGGCATCCGCCGACAACTGTTATGTAAAAAAGCAGGGGCTTTTCCTCCCCCAGCCGGCGGAACTCTGCCAGCCGGCCTTCCGCGACGCCTGCAGGGACCGGCTTTCCTGGTTCGAATGGGAAAAGCAGCCTTCAGAGAATCCGGATCTGTTTTCTTTCTACATCCATTCTCTGGTCCGCGCCGCATTCATGGATAAATAATGAGCGCGAAAAAAACCGGGAAGCTTTCGCTTCCCGGTTCATCTTTTCTTCTGTCCGAAATTACTCTTCGGTCTGTTCTTCCGGATATTCTTCCGCTTTCGGTGCCTGCGGCTCAAGAGCCTTCATGCTCAGGGAAATCTTGTGGCCATCGCCGTTGAAGTCAACGACCTTCGCCTCGATCTCCTGGTTCACCTTCAGAACATCAGACGGCTTGTCAACATGCTCGCGGGAGATCTGGGATACATGAAGCAGAGCGTCAACGCCCGGCTCAAGTTCAACAAATGCTCCGAAATCGGTCATACGGGCAACTCTTCCGGTGACTACTGTGCCGACGCTGTACTTCTCAGCAGCGTTGCGCCACGGATTCTCATCCGGGAACTTCATGGAAAGAGCGATCTTCTCGCCGTTGATATTCTTGATCAGAACTCTGACCTGTTCGCCAACCTTGAAGACCTTCTTCGGGTTCTCCACATGACCCCAGCTCATCTCAGAGATATGAAGCAGTCCGTCTGCTCCGCCCAGATCGATGAATGCGCCGAAATCGGTAACATTCTTTACAACGCCTTCTGCAACGTCGCCGACGCTGATTCTGGAGAACAGTTCTTCCTGCATCGCTTTCTTACGCTCTACAAGCAGCTGCTTGCGGTCGCCGATGATGCGGCGTCTGCGCGGATTGAACTCGGTTACAACGAACTCGATCTCCTGATCCTTGTACTTCTCGAGATTCTTCTCGTAAGTATCAGACACTAAGGATGCCGGAATGAAAACACGTGCTCCGTCAACGACCACGGAAAGACCGCCGGACAGTACCTGAACTACCGGTGCTTTCAGAACTTCATGACTGTTAAACGCCTCTTCCAGCCTCTTGTTGCCTTTCTCAGCTGCAAGTCTCTTGTAGGTAAGAAGCGTCTGGCCCTCACCATCATTGACTTTCATAACCTTCGCTTCCATCGTATCACCGACATGAACCACTTCGGTCAGATCAATGCTGGAATCATTCGAATATTCACTCTTCGTAATAATACCGTCGGACTTCCCATGGATATTGAGAATAATCTCATCCGGCTTTACGTCGATGACTTCGCCTTCGACCACCTCACCTGTATGGATCGGCTTAAAAGTTTCATTCAGCATCTGTTCAAAATTGTCTTCTGACATAATTTTGAAACCTCCTCGATTAAAATATTAGGGGTGGAAGCCCCAGCTGAAATACCTACGATGCCCCTGGATGGCACTAGCCGAAGATTCAAATCATCGAAAGTCTGAACAAAAAAAGTATTATTACACTCTTTTTTGCAAATCTCATATAACTTCTGTGTGTTTGAACTGTGCTTACCACCGATCACTATCATCGCATCCGCGAGTAAAGCGATCGACCTGGCTTCTGTCTGCCTTTCTTCCGTTGCATTACATATAGTATTCAATACGACAGGATTATCATACCTCAAAGCTCTGATAATTTCAACCAGTTTATAAAATTTCTTGTGATGAAATGTCGTCTGGCTGACGATGCATACGGGAAGCTGCCCGGCGCTTTTCCAGGCCCGCGCTTCCTCTTCCGTCTCGATCACGCTGGCCGGACCGCTGCACCAGCCGCGGATTCCCTCCACCTCCGGATGGCTCGCATTGCCGATGATCACGACTTCATAGCCGTCTCTTCCCTTCTCCTGCACAGCTCGGTGTATCTTCCGCACATAGGGACAGGTCGCGTCCACCAGCTGCAGGCCCCGCTCTTCCAGTTTCCTGTAAATACGCTCCGCCACTCCGTGGGAACGGATGATCACCGTCCCGTCATGCAGATCGTCAAGTTCCTCCTCCGAACGGAGCACCCTGACGCCCCTGGCCGCCAGGTCGTTGACAACCGTATCATTATGAATAATCGGGCCATAAGTATAAATCGGCCCTTGTCCGTTTTCAATTTCCCGGTAGACCGTATCGATCGCCCGCCGCACGCCGAAGCAGAAGCCGGCGCTTTTTGCGGTGTAGACGGCAAAATCCCCTTTCGGAGACTTCCAGAGACTGCCGGGAAGCCCGTTCCTCTCATCTCCGGCGAGTTCCTCCAGACGGAGGATTCTTTCTGCCGCGTCCTGCTGCTTTTCATATCCCATACTCAACCTCTTGCATAAACGGATTATGATACGCGCATGCGCTCTCTTGCCAGTTCCACCACGCGCCTCACCGCCTCATCCGCGTCCATATCCGATGTATCGAGCAGTACGGCGTCCCCGGCCTGCTTCAGAGGCGCGCTCTCCCTGTGGGAATCCCTGTAATCCCTCAGCGCGATCTCCTCCCGGATCGAAGCAAGATCGCAGTCCTCCCCTTTCTCCTTCAGCTCAAGATATCTTCTGCGGGCCCGCTCATCCACGCTGGCGGTCAGGAAAATCTTCAGCTGGGCATCCGGAAGGATGCAGGTTCCGATATCACGCCCGTCCATCAGGACATTTTCTCTCGCGGCAAGGTCCTTCTGGAGATTTATCAGCTTTGCCCTTACAGCCGCTTTTGCCGATGTGAGCGAAGCCTTCGCGGATACCTCAGGCGTACGGATCTGGCTGCTGACATCCTCCCCGTTCAGGAACATATGCTGAATCCCGTCCCGGTAACGGAGGCTGACCGATATCCGGTCAAGCGCCCGGGCAAGTTCTTCCTCATCCTCGATATTCACATGCTCCCGCAGCATATACAGGGCAATCGTCCGGTACATGGCTCCGGTGTCCACATAGATGAAGCCAAGCTCCTTGGCGGCTTTTCTGGCCACAGTACTTTTTCCGGCTCCCGCAGGGCCGTCTATTGCGATATTGAAACTCATATTCTGCTCCTTTCTGCAGATCACCAGGTGTTACCATTCACGAACACCAGGTTCAGTTCCGACATATTTTCTCCGCAGCCGCCGTTCCGGCGGCATGGCCTGTCGCCCAGGCGATCTGGAGATTGAATCCGCCGGTATAAGCGTCCACGTCCAGCAGCTCGCCCGCCAGATAGAGACCTGGCAGAATTCTGGACTCCATGGTGGAGGGATCCACCTCCTTCACCGACACTCCGCCGTGGGTGATCACCGCCTCCTGAAATCCCCTGAGCCCTGTCAGGGTCAGTGAAAAATGCTTCGTAACCCGGATCAGTTCCGTCCGCTCCGCCTTCGTGATGTCATGCACCGCTTTCTCCGCGGGGATTCCGGACCTGTCGATGATCACCGGCTGCATGCGGGACGGGTAAAGACCCGATATTGCATTGCGGAAAACCTTATTGCTGCTTAGCTCAAAATCCCTTATGACCCTCTGATCCAGTTTTTCTTCGGAGAGGGCGGGTTTGAGATCGATCTCCGCGCTGAGGGGCTTTCTGCCGATCTGCTTCTGAAGATCCGCACTGGCGGAGAGAATAAGAGGTCCCGTCACCCCGAAATGGGTAAACATCATCTCTCCGAAGTCATCAAAGAGGATTTTTCTGCCGTCGCGAACCAGAAAACGCACATTTTTCAGGGACAGGCCCTGCATTTTGGGAATATCCGCCTCCGCTGCCGTGATCGGAACCAGGGATGGGGAAAGCTCTGTAATCTGATGTCCTGCCGAAGAGGCAAAACGGTATCCGTCCCCGGTTGAACCGGTGGAAGGATAGGACATTCCTCCGGTGGCAAGGATCACCGCCTTCGCGCGCAGGATCTCCCCGGTCCCGAGCCGGACTCCGGAAACCCTCCTCTCAGTTCCCTCCTCCCTGAGCAGTTCCCTGACCTCGCAGTTCAGGCGGATCTCTACATGAAGGTGCTTCAGTTCCTTCTCCAGCGTCCGTGTGACGTCTGAAGCATGGCTGCTTGCCGGAAATACGCGGTTTCCCCGCTCCACGGCCGACTTCAGGCCCCTTGCCTCAAACCAGTCCATCACCGCGCGGGGGTCAAAGCCGTAGATACTGGAATACAGAAAACGGGGATTGCAGGGAACATGCCGGAAGAAATCCTCCGTCTCACAGCAGTTCGTATAATTGCATCGTCCCTTCCCTGTGATATAGATCTTTTTTCCCAGCTTATCGTTCTTTTCAAGAAGCAGCACCTTCGCCCCTTCCCCGGCGGCCGCGCAGGCCGCCATCATGCCGGCGGCGCCTCCGCCGACCACAATAATCGGATACCCGCTGTCCATGTTCATATTCACTCCAATGATACGGTCTGTGATGTGACCGCAAAAAATGTGGTTCTATACGCACACCATCTGTGTTCTCATCTGAGTTATCATCTGGGTTCTCATCTGTCTTCCGCGCTGACCCATTCCCCGTCCATCGGGACATTCGGAGCCTTTGGGGGTCTTTTTGCAGGCTGCGCGTCCTGCCGGGCAGCTTCTTCCTGCTCCTCATTTTCCATGCTGCCGGAAGCATCCTCCAGTTCAAACCAGAAGGACACGCCGCCCGGAACATTTTCCACGCCGTAAGCCTGATGGAAGGACTCCATGATCGCCTTCACAATCGACAGGCCGACGCCGCTGCCCCCGTATTCCCTGGTCCTGGCCTTGTCCACCTTAAAGAACTTATCCCAGACCAGATTCAGGTCTTCCTCAGGGATCGGCTCGCCGCTGTTGAAAACAGATACGCGGACTTTCCCGCTCCCCTCCGTGCGTTCTGCCCGGATCACGATCTTCCTTTCCCCCTCCACATGGTTGATCGCATTGCTCAGGTAATTCGTAAGGACCTCCTCAACCTTGAACTCATCTCCCCAGACCGGGAGGGTCTCCGGCCCCTCATAGGCAAGCTCCGCCTCCTTCTGGGCGGCAAGAATCTGCGTGGAGGAAACCTTGCCCCTGATCAGGTCCGCCAGATCAAAACGGACCATCTCGACCACATCCTCACCGAATTCCAGCTGGTTGAGGGTGAGAAGCTTGCGGACCAGGGTATTCATCTTCCCGGCTTCATCGATGATCACGTCGCAGTAATAATCCCGGGAGTCCGGATCGTCATTGACGCAGTCCTTCAGTCCCTCCGCATATCCCTGTATCAGGGCAAGGGGCGTCTTGAGCTCATGGGAAACATTTGAGAGAAATTCCCTGCGCTCATCATCCATCTTTATCTTCTCGTCCAGGTTTTTCTGCAGCTCATTGTTGGCGGTCTTAAGTTCCGAGATCGTCGTCTCCAGGGTCTCGCTCATCCGGTTGAAATGCTCCCCGAGCTGGCCGATCTCGTTCTCCCCGCCGCTGGTATATTTGGCGTCAAAATCCAGATTTGCCATCCGTTCCGACAGGAAGGTCAGCTCCCGGATCGGTTTCGCGATCTGTCTGCTCATCCAGCCGATCATGATGATGCTGATGAAGATCGCGACAACAATCGTATAGAGGATAAACTCGCTGGAAATTCTGGCGCTTGCCCGGATGCTCTCCATCGGTATGCGCATGATGATGTGGAAGCCGCTGCTTTCCAGAATTCCCCAGATCTCAAGGAATTCACTCTCCATGCGCCTGTCTGTCTTTTTCTGGATCGTATAATAATCCGTCTCTTCCAGAATCTGAGCATCATCGTTGTCAAAACCCATGCTGTAGGCATAGAGCCTGCCGGCCATGACCACGTCCTCCGGGTCTCCGTCCCCGATCACCGGCTCATAATCCAGGTTCAGTACAACCAGGCTGATATTGCCCGAGCGCTCCAGTTCGGTAAAATCTCCCTGAAAATAGTTCTCATCAATGCCGTCCTGCCCGATGTGGGCGTCGACCAGTGTATAAGCCCGGGTCAGAATACTGCGCAGCCTGACCTCATAGAAGCGTTCCAGGAAAACATTATTGGCGAAAAGCATCGCCACCATGACCAGGACAAGCAGGCTGATAAACATGACCGCCAGCTGCCTGGCAATTGATTTTTTCATAAGTCCCGATTCCTCCGGAAAATGCAGAATCCTGCCATATCAGCATGACAGCCGGAAAAGTCCTGATACTGAAACATCCTGCTGTCAGAAATGCCCTGATGCCGAAACAGATCAGCGCCCCCGCAACTGCCGCAGAGGCGCTGATCTGTATCCTGCTGACATGCTTCTTCAGCATATCACGATTTGTTTACTTTTTCCACCAGGATTCTCTTCTGCCGGAACATCCCGGCATGGCGGAATCGAAAAGCCGATAACAAAAGCGTCCGCCGGAGTTAACAGAAAGTCCCCGGCATATTGCTGTCACAGCCCTCCGCACATCAGGCTTCAGGCCGGCAGTATTTACGCTTTCTCCAGATATACGCTGTATTCTTCCCTGCTGGCCGCCCATCCGATCCGCTCGGCGCAGGGAATGCGCTCCTTCAGTTCCCTCAAGAGTTCCCCGGCGCACTCATGAGGCAGCGCGATCAGGAGGCCGCCGCTGGTCTGCGGATCATAAAAGATATCCTGCAGCTCCCGGCTGACCTTCTCAGAAGCGTATACGCCTTTGCCTGCGTAGTCCCTGTTCCGGTAGGCTCCGGCGGGAATCAGGCCCATCCGCGCGCATTCAAGCGCCTCAGGATGGAAAGGTACCCGATCCGCGTCTATATGAATCGATACCCCGCTGCCCTGGGCCATCTCATAGCTGTGCCCCAGCAGGGCAAAACCGGTCACGTCCGTACAGCTGTGCACAGGATATCTGACCATGATGTCCCTCGCCTCTTTATTCAGGGTCTTCATCTGTGCGCAGATCCGTTCCACGACCGAGGGCTCCGCCATTTCTGCCTTCGCGGCGGTCATCAGGATCCCTGTTCCCAGGGGTTTTGTCAGAATCAGATCATCGCCCGGTCTGGCGCCGCTGTTGGTCAGAACCCGGTCCGGATGCACAAACCCTGTCACGGCGAGACCGTAGATCGGCTCTGCGCCGTGGATCGTATGCCCGCCTGAGATGATCGCGCCGGCCTCATAGGCCTTCTCATAGCCGCCCCGCAGGATCTCCTGCACGGTGTGGCGGTCCATCTGCTCCGGTATGCACATCAGGTTCAGTGCCAGCTTCGGCTCCCCTCCCATGGCATAGACGTCGCTCAGCGCATTGGCTGCCGCAATCTGCCCGAACAGAAAGGGATCATCCACGATCGGCGGAAAAAAGTCCGTTGTCTGCACCAGCGCCAGTTCATCGCTGACTTTGTATACACTGGCGTCGTCGCTCTTGTCAAAGCCCACGATCAGATTCGGATCGGTCCTTGTCCGGAAGCCTTCCAGCAGGCTGACCAGGGTCCCCGCTCCGACTTTTGCCCCGCAACCGGCGCAGCTGGCCAGTTTTGTAAGCTTTACCTCTGTCTCCATTCCTTCTTCCTTCCGTCCCTGGTTATGATACAGCCCCGCGCTGTCCCGGCAGCTCCAGAGCAGTCCTGCTTTTTCTGCTGCGGCGTTTCCCGCAGAATAAACAGACGCTCAGCAGCCCTCAGAGGCCTTAATCTTCAGCTGCCCCTGGCCCGGTATTTCAGGATATAACCGCTGTCTGAAGCTTCCACAATCTGCTCCAGTTCCTCCGGTATCTCCCCGCAGGGAAAAAAATCATCCCCCGTCTGGTAGCGGACACAGGTCCCGCAGCTGGAGCTGAGATCCCTGGGCACGGGGCCGGGTTTGGAAACCCATCCTGCCCGGCCGCAGAGCTTATGAAAGCGCATGGCGCCGAAATGGCTGAAAAATGTGGCGATATAATTCATATACAGGTCCACCAAAACATGGCTGCTGCAGCTGCCGCATCTGAACTGCCCTCTGCGCTGCATATGCCGCAGTCATTTATTTACTGAGTTCCAGACGGTACTGGCCGTTCTCCTCCGTCAGCTTCACGCGGTAGCCCTGGCTCTCCGCGAAGCGGGTAACATTCTCCCTGGAAGCCACATTGTCCACCAGGACCGCATAGCGGTTCTCACCGCTCTTCAGGGCTTTTCTGGTCATAATCACAGGTTCCGGACACGAAAGTCCTCTTGCGTCGATGGTATTCATGCTCATTCCTCCCTCCTGAATGTATTGATGCAGGCGATCGCAGCCACTGCCAGAATTCCGATCACAACAGCGATCTTTCCGTTTGCCGTCGGCCCCTCCCCGCTGGAAGCAAGACCGAAGTTATGGGCAAATGCGGCGCCGACCATCAGTCCGATCACCGCGCAGGCGCTGTCGGAATTTCCTTCACCGGCCATAACCAGCTGGCGAAGCGGACAGCCTCCCAGAAGGACGCAGCCAAAGCCGGCAAGATACATGCCGAGCGCGTTCCAGAGCCCGTCCGTATGCGCGACCGGCTGCCCTGCAAGACCGAGGTGGAAATATCCGCCTATGGCGGCATTCAGGACAAGGTTGCAGACAAGGGCGCTGACCAGAATCGCGGCGAAACCGCAGATCAGCCGGTACTCCCTGAAGAGGATGATATCACGGATGCCGCCGACCATGCAAAGCCTTGTTTTCTGGGCGATGGCTCCGACAATCAGGCCTGCCGCAAGGCTGACCAGGATGGCCGCATGCTTCGCACCGGGTCCTCCTCCCGCTTCCGTAAAATGAATGAAGGCGGGAGCGGTGACAAGCAGCAGCAGAAAGACTATCTCAATAACGGGAAGGATGCCTCCCTCCAGTGCGGGCAGCCTGTAGGTCCTGCGAAGGGAATAGCCGCTGTTCAGGAAAAATACACCGGTCAGAATGCCCAGGAAAAATCCCGCGAATCCAAACAGGGCGTTCATATCTCCGCCGGCCAGGCGTACGATCATGCGGAAAGGGCAGCCCAGGAACATCAGGCAGCCGATCATAACAAAGAAGCCGAGGATAAAACGGGTCATCGGCGAACTGCCGCCCCGCGGCGAGAATTCTTTGCCTGCCAGGGCAAGAAGCGTACTGCCGAGGACAATTCCGATAATTTCCGGACGAATATACTGAACGGCGGCCGCCTGATGCAGGCCCAGCGCTCCGGCGGTATCCCTCAGAAAGCAGGCGATACAGAATCCCATATTGGAAGGATTCCCGAAAAATACCAGCAGAGAGGCGATCACACCTATGATGAGCCCTCCTGCTATAATCTGCGTCATTTCTTTTGATCTGTTCACAAGCTTCTCCTCCTCGGGCATGTTCATATGCCCTCTTTCTGTATATTCTCTACAAATCAGGTCCCAGGAAGAATCTGATTTTGTGTATTATTATAGTTCTCTTTCCGGTCCTGTTCAAATTGCAATTATTTATCTTCTCATTTGTTTTATTTGATTTTTCAATAAATCATGGTAAGCTGTATGCGAAACGCAATCTACATACCGGAAGCGCCTGCGTTAGACAGACCAGTCGGCCGGCAGAACAGGGACAGATCTGCGCCTGCAGTA
>DGHP01000056.1:54804-82120 GCA_002392705.1 Lachnospiraceae bacterium UBA3845
TCAGCCGGCAGAGCAGGGACAGATCAGTGTCTGCAGTATTAAGACCTGTCAGCCGGCAGAGCAGGCTGTTCTGACAGCCGGAGGGAGCCATGAGAAAAATCTATCTTGACAATGCCTGCACCAGTTTTCCGAAACCCCGGCGGGTATCGGACGCAGTGTATGAATATATGACCAGGATCGGCAGCAACATCAACAGGGGCTGCTACATGGACGCTTATAGCGCGGAGGAAATGGTTTTTGATACCCGCCAGCTGCTTTGTGAGCTCTTTCACGGGCAAGATCTGAAAAATGTTGTATTTACCAAAAATGTGACTGAAAGCCTGAATGTGATCCTGCGGGGTTTTCTGCGCCCGGGCGATCACGTACTTGTCTCTTCCATGGAACACAATGCCGTCATGCGTCCTCTGGTGCAGCTGCAGGCAGCCGGCGTACGCTTCAGCAGGATCCCCTGCGGCGGGGACGGAAGCCTTCAGACCGCCGGGATGGAAGCATTCCTGGAAGAGAACACAAAGGCCCTGGTCCTGACACACGCGAGCAATGTCTGCGGCACCATGATGCCGATTAAAGAAGCCGGTGCCTTCTGCAGAAAGCACGGACTTGCCTTCATAGTCGACAGCGCCCAGACAGCGGGCGTATTCCCCGTTGACATGGAGGAATGCTCCATCGACGCCCTTGCCTTCACCGGGCACAAAGGCCTGCTCGGGCCCCAGGGAACCGGAGGCTTCCTGCTGAAGGAAGATATGATCCGGCAGGTAGAGCCCCTGATCTGCGGCGGCACCGGAAGCCTGAGCCATACGGAAGAGACGCCTTCTTTCATGCCCGACCGCTATGAAGCAGGCACCATGAACCTCCCCGGCATCGCAGGTCTCCATGAAAGCCTTCTTTTCCTTAAGGAAACGGGAACGGACCGGATCCGCAGACATGAGCTCCTGCTCACGGAACAGTTTCTGAAAGGCCTTCAGAAACTGGAGGAGAAGAAAAGAATCCGCATTATCGGGAAAAAAGATACAGAAAACCGGACAGGAGTCGTTTCCATCCAGACCCTTTCCATGGATCAGGCGGAAGCCTCCGCCCTCCTGGAGGAACGCTATGGGATTCTCACCCGGGTCGGACTTCACTGCGCCCCCTCGGCCCATAAGACCCTGGGGACCTATCCGGAAGGCACCATCCGCTTCTCCTTTGGCTTTTACAACACGCAGGAGGATGTGGACACAGCTCTGGAAGCGCTGGATGATCTTACCGCGGCAGGGCCGGCATGCTGCGCGGCTTGCAAAGCAAGCCTTCCACTGCGCAGCACTGCGTCTACGCTGCCGCTTCGGTCGGTGCTAAACGAACGTCCACTGGACGTTCAGCGCCCGTCGGAGACACTAAGGAAACACTGATATAATCAGTGTTTCCTTAGATTAAGGCTTCTCAGGATCATGAAAGGAAACAGGTACAGAAAGCATGGAATTCAAACAGCTGAGATCCTTCGTGACCGTTGCGGAACAGAACAGTTTTACAAAGGCCGCACGGATTCTCTACATCTCCCAGCCCACGATCAGCACGCATATCCGGCAGCTGGAGGCAGAACTGAAGACCCCCCTGATTATCCGCACCACGAAGAGTGTGGAACTGACAGCCAAAGGGCAGGAAGTATACGGCTATGCCGTCAGCATCCTCGATATGAAAGAGCGCATGGTCAGAAGCTGCGGCGGGGAAAAGCGGAAAATCCTCCAGCTCGGTGCCTCCACGATCCCTTCTGCCTATGTCCTCCCGGAGGTTCTGCCCGCTTTCGGTCAGCTGCATCCGGACGTCTATTTTGTGGTTCATCAGGGCGACAGCCAGTCTGTTGCCGACGCGATCCGGGACAAGGTCTATGATCTGGGGCTGATCGGGATGAGATGCTCCGTACCGGGACTGGAATGTATCCCCTTCTGCGAAGATCATATGGTTTTCATAACGCCGGTCAGCGAGCCCTATCTGCGTCTGCAGGAAGAACAGGATCCCGGATCCGTGATCCGCACTCTTCTTAAGGCGCCCATTATCCTCCGTGAAAAAGGAAGCGGCAGCCGGAAAAGCGCGGACCGCTTTCTGGCTGCCATGAATGTCAATGAAGATGATCTGAATGTCACCGCCCGCATCAACGATCAGGAGGCGATCAAAAATATGGTTGCGGGAGGGCTCGGCGTCTCCATCATCTCGGAGAGGGCGGCGCGCAATTTCAGGCAGGAAAAAAGAATCCTGGCCTTCCCGCTGCCTGAAGGCAGCGCATCCCGCACCCTCTGCGTCATCTGCCGGAAAGACTTCCGCCGCAGCGATTACGCCGAAGATTTCATTCGTTTCCTGACAAGGGAATACGACCGGAAGACATCCTCCTGAAAACTTCCGGAGCGGCTTAAGTCAGGCTGTGCACAGCTGACTTCTGCCTGCCGCAGTATCAGGTGCCAAGATCAAATCTGCGGCAGAATTCCAGGCCCTCTGAGCCGCGCTGGGCAAATACGATGCCCTTGTGGCCCGCTTTGTCCCGGATATAGGAAATCATCCTGCCCCGCAGAGCATCATCCATACCGCGGAAGGGTTCATCCATCAGGAGAACATCTGAGGGAATGATGCAGGCCCGGATGATCACGACGATCCGGCGCGTTACCGGATCCAGGCTGCTCACCGGGACATACAGATCCTCCTCCTTCAGAAACTTCCCCAGTTCCTCCGCAGCGACCATCTCCGACAGGCGTTCATTGACCATCGCCACATTCTCTACCGCGGAGAACTGTTCACACAGGCGGTCCTCCTGAAATACGACTCCCGCATTGACGGAAGCATACTTATAATCCCCCAGAAGGTTCACGGAGCCGCTGTCGGCCTTCTCCAGGCCGAGCACGATCCGCAAAAGCAGCGTCTTCCCGCTCTCCTCTGGGCCGGTCAGCAGCCAGGTATCTTCAGAGCCGATGTGCCAGTTTATGTCTTTCAGCACGGCTCTTCCGTTCACAGACTTGCTGATATCTTTCAATTCGATAATCATTGATCTGATCCTCCCTCCCGGCCGTTCTCCTTTTTCTCTTTTTTAGTCCGGTTCATCAGCCCGGACAGACCGGGCATCTTTGCCGGAAGAATGATATACTTCAGCTTTGCTTTTTTCGGAATATGAAAAACCTCTGCCATCTCGAGCAGTTTCGGATCCACTTCACTCATACTCAGAACCTGTTCCCTTCTGTATGCTGTTCTGTCTTCGCCGCGGGCTTATGGCAGAGCAGTCTGCCGTTTCAGCCACCCGTCTGCCACATATTCTATCACAGGCTTTCCCCGCGAACAATGAGAATAGGGCTTGCATTCTGATGCCTGTGAAGGGTAATATAGGTTCCTGAAGATTATTCTTGCGGTTAAGCCGTGCTTTTTCAGGCCGGATCACGGCCCGGCTTCAGCTGCACGCCCGTGCTGCCATGCACTGCTCCGGCCGTCGCCTGAATATCCCAGGCCGGATCAGATTTTCATTCATGAGTATCATCTAAGGAGATTCAAGCGATATGTCCAAGCCAAATAAAGTCCAGGTAGTTCTGTCCACTGCGGTCTGCAAACTGACCAGGTCCGCGCTGCGGAAAAGCGGACGCGGCGGCACCGCCATCCCAGGCAAAGTCGCCATGAAATTTGCCGGCAATATTCTGGAGGCAACCTCCGAGGGAATGGAGATTGTCGTTGTGACCGGAACCAACGGAAAGTCCACCACCTGCGGCATGATCGAACACGCCATCAGATCCTGCGGCCATGACTGCCTGTATGACCGCTCAGGAGCCAACCTCCTGTCCGGAATCACCGCGAATCTGACCTGTAACGCCAGCTGGACCGGAAAACCAAAGACCCATTACGCTGTCATAGAATGTGACGAGGCAGCCCTGAAACAGGTTGTTCCCCTGGTTCACCCCAAAGCGGTGGTCGTCACAAATCTTTTCAGCGACCAGGTAGACCGCCTGGGAGGTGTCGGGAAGACCCTGGAAGAGATCCGGAAAGGGGTAAAACTGGTCCCGGATACCACTCTTGTGCTGAACGCGGATGAACCCCAGTCCGCCTCTCTTGCCCTGAATGTTCCGAACCGTGTCATTTATTACGGTATGAATAAAGAAGTCGGCGTCCAGGGAGATATCGACCTGAAAGACGCCGGCGTCTGCCCGGTCTGCGGCGGAGTCTACAGCTACTCCTACCACACCTATGCGCACCTCGGCGGATACCGCTGCGAAAAATGCGGCTACGGCAGGAAGGATCCGGATGTGGCCATCAGCTCGATCGATAAGGTCGGTCCTGCGGGCAGTGAAGTAAAGATGCAGATCCGGGGGAAAACCTGCCCGGTCCGGATCGCGATCCCCGCGGTCTACAATATCAGCAACGCGGCCGCAGCCACAGGTGCCTGCATGGCCCTCGGCCTGAACCTGACGAAGATCCTTGCCTCCTTCTCCAGCGCGAAAGCTGCTTTCGGACGGCTCGAAACATTTGATCTGAACGGTCAGCGGCTCCAGATGATCCTGGTGAAAAACCCCGCCGGCTGCAATCAGGCTTTCTCCTATCTGACCGGGCTGAAGGAGGACTATGTCGCTGTCCTCTGCCTCAACAACCGGACCGGCGACGGGCATGACATCTCCTGGATCAACGATACCGATTACGAGATGCTTGTCTCTGACCCGCATCTGAAAAAAGCCTTTGTGGCCGGGGAATGCAGGACGCAGCTTGCACAGCGCCTGAAGAAGGCAGGCCTCCCCGCCGAAAACATGCAGCTGGCCGATGACTATAATTCCCTTCTGCAGAAGCTGACGCAGGAAAAGTATCCTGTCTACGCCCTGCCCAACTATACGGCCATGATGGAACTTCGGAAGGTTCTCGCCGAGGCAACCGGCAGAAAGGATTTCTGGGAATGACCCTTTCCCGAAGCCGTATTTTCATAAATTTTTTGGAAAAACACAGAATGCGGCATTTTTCCCGCTTATTATTATCAAAGACGGACTTACGAATGCCGGACCGGCCGCAGGAGAAATGAATGATAAAACAACTGACAATCCGCCCTGTTTCCGAGGCGGATACTGCAGCATTGCTGAAGATTTACAGTCCCTATGTGGAGAACACGGCCGTATCTTTTGAATACAGCACGCCTTCGGAAACCGAATTCAGGGAACGGATCCGGACAATCTCCCGGAACTACCCTTACCTTGTGGCTGAGACAGACCCTTCCCTGCAGCGGTCTGAAAGTGCCGGCGTCCTGCTCAGCGCAGCCGGGGCATACTCCCCGCGGCGGCAGCATTCTGATGCTGCCGCCGCGGGCCTCCAGGTCGCGGGCTACGCCTACGCTTCACCCTTCAAAGAACGGGAAGCCTACAGGCACTGCGCGGAAGTATCGATCTATATCGATCCGCGTTTTCACAGAATGGGGCTGGGAAAGGCGCTTTACCGGGAGCTGGAAAGATATCTCCTTGCGCAGAATGTATTTACCGTATATGCCTGCATCGCAGTTCCGGATGAAACAGACGAATACCTGACCGATGACAGCGAACGCTTTCACGCAAAGATGGGATACCGGACAGTAGGAAAATACGACCGCTGCGGCTATAAATTCGGCAGATGGCACAATATGATCTGGATGGAAAAAGAGATCGCGGAAAAACCGGAGAAACCGGAAGATTTCATCCCCTTCTCCCGTCTTACGGGAGATCCTGGCAGATGCTGACAAGCCGTGAATCCTCGAAGCTTATAAAAGAAAAATCGGATCTGACAGGGCTGAACCTGTTCCAGGACTGATTCAGCTCAGGCTCCCGGATATCCTGCTGTACTGGTCCATGCTTTCACTTCTGTATCTTTATCCGGCATATAGAAGGTATATGTTCCCCAGTCCTGCCATCTGCCGATGTCGCCTCCATTTACCTCAATCACCACTTCCGCGTCAGCCATTCCCACTGTATGAACCGTAACCAGGGTGCCGGCCTTCGCCTTTTCCGGACAGTCCACAATCACGTTTTCTGTATCGACAACTGTAATACGGTGCTCCCCCTCTGCAAGCGGCTCCATCTCCGTATCCTGTCCCCGGCCTCCTGTCATTCCGCCTGCCGGAGAAAGATTCGGATCTGACGGGGCAGAAGCTGTCCCGGACTGATTCAGATCAGGCGTTTTTGCCCCGGAAGCAAAATCAACTCCCTCAATAAGGGCATCCGCAGCATTATAGGTGAACCCCATGATCCCGAATCGTCCGACTTTGATCTCCTCAACCGTATCCGCACCGTCATAGGCGCTGAGAACGCCGAAACCATCAATGACCGGCTGCGCCACACATACCTCATTCCCCGAAGAATTCGTATAGACCATCAGCGCAATTCCGTCATTCACATCCGCATACACAGACATCTGGATCCGGAAGCCGGTACTGTCAGGCTGAATAATATTCTCCCCGAAATGCAGTGCGCTCCTCTCTTCTTCCGGAAAACGGAGAACACCGAGAAGCTCGATATATTCCGTTTCCCTGTAAGAATCCGCGGTCAGATCCCTTCTCCCGTTCATGACAGTTACGGTCTGGACCGTCCCGTCATACTCTCCCCCTGCAGGGCGGAAGATCAGAATGAAACTGGATCCGTCCGACGCCTGGATACTTATATGGTCCGTAATGATCTGGTCAATATCAATGTCACATTCATCCAGAGTTTCAAAAGGAAAAAGCTTCCCGATCCGGATCTCTTCGGAATCCCAGTCACTGGAAAACACCTTCTGCCGGCCTTTTCCCTGCCAGACCGCGTCATAGCTGAAATAGTAGCTGTCCGAACCTGTAATATCCAGATAAGTCATGATATAGTTGCCGCCGTCTGAAACGGTGATATCCCTTGTATACGCACTCAGCCTCTCCGAAACCGGTTCCGCTTCCCAGTCTGAAAAGGTCAGATACGGTCTTTCAGATGTCATATCGCCCGCCGGAAGCAGCCCGGCGGGCTCTCCGATGTCCGGAGAAGACAATTCTTCCGCAAGGCCATTTCCATCATCGACATCCTGCCCGCTTCCGGCCTGTATCTCATTCCCGATCCGGATTGCGGCGATCACGTCCCGCACTTCCGCCCACAAAGCGTCATATCCGGCGCGGACCGCCTCATCTTCCGTATATGCCTGATAATCCGTCGGAAGCTCCGCATAGTAATTCATGCAGCTGTCTTCATCAAATCCGATATATACAAAGCTGGGAAGCTCCGAGAAAGCTGTATTTACAGAAGCGCCGATCGTAAAGAGCCGCCCTCCTTCAAGGCCTTCCTCCGCATAAGCGTCATAGCTCGCCTTCTGGTAAAAAGTGGCGCCCCGGTCTCCTGTTTTTACAAATGTATTCCGGTACCAGTTCCCATCCAGCGTGACCAGGACGCCCTGATCAAAATAATAGGAATATGTTCCGTCCGGATTCAGGTAGTCCACATAATTGTCAAAGACGCCCGCCCATGCAGCGGAAGATACTGCAATGCCTGCGGCCAGAGTTATCAGAGCCATAATCCATTTCTTCATAACAATCATGTCCTCCGGGCGTTCAGGTCCTGTGAATTTACTGGTTTTCTTCTTCCGAGGAATCGAACTTGTAACCCATGCCCCAGATTGTCTTGATGCAGCTTCCCGCATCCCCCATTTTGGCGCGCAGTTTCTTCACATGGGTATCGATTGTCCGGGCGTCGCCATAATAATCATAATTCCATACACTGTTGAGAATCTTCTCCCTGGAAAGGGCGATGCCCTGATTCTCCACAAAATAGGTAAGCAGCTCAAACTCCTTGAAGGAGAGCTCTACCAGTTTCCCGTCAATCTTCACCTGATGCGCAGCTTTATTGATCTCGATCTTGCCCGCCTTCAGGATATCATCGCCTCCGACAGCTCCGCTTCTGCGCAGGATCGCCTCCACGCGGGCAACCAGAATCCTGGGGCTGAAGGGCTTCGAGATATACTCGTCCACTCCCAGTTCAAAACCGAGCAGTTCGTCCCGCTCATCGCCCCTGGCCGTCAGCATGATGATCGGCACCTTTGATTCCTTCCGGATCTCCCGGCAGACCTCCCAGCCGTCCATCTTCGGCATCATTACATCCAGAATGATAAGAGCGATGTCCCGGATGGAAAAGAATTTGTCGACCGCTTCCGCGCCGTCCCCGGCTTCAATCACTTCATAATTCTGCCTGACCAGAAAGTCTCTGACCAGCTTGCGCATTCTGGCTTCGTCATCCACCACCAGTATTTTCAGAGTATCCATCTTATACAGCCCTTTCTAAATAAATCATAATGCCAGCCGGCATACTCCGGACTTCTGCCGCAAAATTTTGGATAACAAAACGGCATCATAATCTTCATCCCGATTATGATGCCGGCTGCCGTCCGGGCAGTGTCTCCTGCTGACGCAGTGTACTTTTGCGCCCGCTCTTTTTGAGCGGACATATGTCAGTCTGTCCTGGAAAATGGAGTAGACGAGAGTCGAACTCGTGTCCGAAAGCCGGTCCACCGTCCTTCTACTATCATAGTCGGTTCTTTGAGATTCCCCCCGCCGCACGGGAACAGACACCCTTACGGTTTCGGTAGCTTCATATTACGCCCGCATGCTCAAAGCTTTGCATACGTCGTTTCCTGCAAGCTCGATGCCTGGGTCCTAAAGTGCAGGTGCTTCAGGTCAGACAGCCGCAGCCGTCAGGCTGCAGCAAGCGCAAAATTATCGTCTGCGTTTATATTTAGGTTTGCGATTTAACGCATCTGCCTGCGGATAGCTTCTCCAGCTTCACAGCCCCCGTCGAAACCTTTACTACCCCATAGAATAAGGCAAAGGCACGGGATGAACCTGTGACTTTGTTCTAACTGCAAGTATAAACCAGGGCCTGCGGATTCGTCAAGAAAGACCCGGAAAACTCACAGACTTTTCACATCTTAAACCGGCGCTTCGCGGCTTTCACAGATCAGGATACTCGCATACTCCTGCCGGCAGTTCTGCTGCTTCAGAAGAACTGCGAAAAAGCAGGTCATCAACGGTTGTACTCCCTGAAGGCCCTTTCCATATCCCGCTTCGCATCCTTCTTAGCGATATCCGCCCGCTTGTCATACAGCTTCTTTCCTTTTGCCAGACCGATCTCCGCCTTCGCCAGGCTCCCCTTGAAATAGATCCTGAGCGGGACGATCGTATAACCCTGCTGGCTGATGGAACCCATCAGTTTGTTCAGCTCATAGCGGTGCAGGAGAAGCTTCCTTGGCCGAAGCGGATCCTTATTAAAGATATTTCCTTTCTCGTAAGGACTGATATGCATGCCGTAGATGATCGCCTCACCGTTCTCTATGTGGATATAGGATTCCTTGATGCTGCATTTCCCGGTTCTCAGAGACTTAACCTCCGTACCGGCCAGAGAAATGCCTGCCTCATAGGTCTGCTCTATAAAGTAATCATGGTAGGCCTTTTTATTATTTGCGATCAGTTTGATGGACTCCTTCGCCATGTCTTCTCTCCTCTGCCCTTATGGCTGAAAATGGACCGGTGCATTCGGCTCTGTCGCTCAAAAAGAACATCCCCGCAGTCTCCCGCAGGGATGTTCCGTACTGCCTGTACAGTCTAGCATAGGCTAAACGCAAATTCAAGGAATCCGATCTGCACTCTGCAGCATCAAAGGGTGGTTGTCTTCAGCCTCCCGCCATCAGGGTGCGGACAGGCCGGGGAGCGGACAAAATACAGGCAGGATTAATAACAGGTCAGAAATCTCCTTCATCGCCTTCCGGGCTTACAAAATATTCATCACCATCTCCGGAAGGACGCTCGCCGCCGAAGATCTCATCAAAGATATCGCCAAGTCCGTCAGGGGCATCCGGGTACAGGTCACTGAAGGACGGCCTCTCTTCCGGATCCTCTTCCGGGGAATCTTCCTCATCCGGATCCTCATCACGTTCTTTTCTGCCATGGCCGCTCTTCTGCTCTTTCTCATCAGCATCATCCGCGTCCCTGCTGCCTGCCTGAAGGGTTACATCAAAGGTCTGCTCCTCGTAAGACGTGCCGGTCGGTCTCATAACCTTCACTTCAACTGTCTCACCCGCCTCATAATAGGTGATCTGGCGAAGCAGTGTTGCCTGGGAATCGATCGTCAGTCCGTCCAGTCCGGTGATGATATCGCCTTTCTGAAGTCCCGCTTCCTCAGCGCCGGATCCCTCCGCCACTTCGTAGATGTAAGCGCCCTGCGGAATATTGTACATCTCGCTGGCCTCATCCGATACCGGAACAACGGTAACACCGAGATAGCCATGATCCTCCAGGGCATCCCTGGTCTCACGGTTGATCAGGTTCTGCAGAACCGGGATCGCGACGCTGACCGGAATCGCGCAGCCCATGTTATCTCCATAGACAGCACCTGCATTGAAGATACCGATCACTTCGCCGTCCGCGTTGAAGACCGCGCCGCCGCTCTGTCCGTTGTTCGAAGCCCCGTCCGTCTGGAATTCTGTCCAGGAACCGGAATCTGTATTGACCTCGACGTCCAGCGCGCTGATGATGCCGGAAGTGACATTCAGACCAAGTCCGAGAGCGTTGCCGATGGTGATGGCGGTCTGACCGATCTTCAGATTATCTGAGCTTCCCAGTACAGCGATCTTCAGCTCGCCGAGCACTTCATCCGGGATGTCGTCAGGAGAAACAGCGATCACCGCCAGATCTGTCGCAGGATCGGTTCCTTTCACCTTTGCCGGAGCTACAACTTCCTCGCCGTCTTTATCTTTCACAGAAAAGCATACAGACACTTCTGTGGAATCGGTTACTACATGATTGTTGGTGGCGATCATGATCTCGTCATCATCCTCGGCGATGATGAAGCCGGTCGCAGCTCCTTCCACTTCCATCTGCTCGGTTCCGCCGAAATAATTCATGACCTCCTGAACGGAATGCTCGGTGATCGTCACCATGGACGGCATCACGGCTTCCACGATGCTGGATACATCGATTACGGAGACGGACACATCGCTGATATTAGTTGTTTCAAGCTGCATGCGGTCCGGCTTCTCATCTGCTTCCTGTTCTTCTGCTGCCGGTGCCTCGACAACGGAAAGGCTTGTCTCGCCGTCCTCCGCGTAAACCAGCGCCGGACTGATCTGACCGAGCGTCAGCGCTGCCATAAGGACTCCTCCTGTCAACAGAGATCCGGCCTTCTTTGCTGTCATCTTTCTGTCTTTCCTATACATAACCATAACCCCCTTCTGTCTGTGATATCTGGCTGATACAGATGTGAGAGATCTTCTCTCCCGCATGTTTTCTTCTTATCCTCGATGCCTGTTCTCAGAACCGGCTTCGTTTTTCTTAACGGTTCTCATCATAAAAGGGGTTTGTGTCAGAACTGTGAATGATTCTTTCATTTCACAGAATGTTCACGGTAAAAAACCGGGAATCTTTCTGAAACTGTCCATGCAGGCATGCCGGTTTCTGCTGAGTGCTGCTGCGCTCAGATGTCTGTGCATGCAGGCATGGCAGCCGCTTTCGGGCTTTATCTGTCGGTAAGGGGTGTTTATTCCCTGTCCGATTCCGCGATAACTGCGGGCATCGCGCAGAAAACGCCCGGGGAGAATCAAATCTCCCCGGGCGCTGAAACGGTGCGCAGAGCCACGGGCGCACAGAGCTGGTCTGGCAGCCAGGCTGCCGTGTGCCCGGCGCAATTTTGCGAAGGCGGAATGGATAAGATCCGCCCTGTTCTTTATTTGCGGATCAGCAGGCTTCTGCCGGTCATCTCCTTCGGCTGCTCCATGCCCATCATCTCGATCATGGTCGGAATGATATCGCAGAGGGCACCGCCCTCATCCAGTGTATATTCAGGATCATAATTCACCAGAATAAAGGGAACCGGGTTGGTGGTATGCGCGGTATGGGGCGCTCCGGTCTCATAGTCTACCAGCTGCTCTGCATTTCCGTGGTCCGCAGTGATAAACATCTGTCCGCCAACTTCAAGCAGCGCGTCGACAACTCTGCCCACACACTGATCAACAGTCTCGATGGCCTTGATGGCTGCCGGCTCCACGCCTGTATGGCCGACCATATCCGGATTGGCAAAGTTCGTGATGATCACATCGTATTTCCCCGATTTGATCGCCTCGACAAATCTGTCGCAGACTTCCGGCGCGCTCATCTCAGGCTGCAGGTCGTAGGTCGCTACCTTGGGGCTCTTGACCAGGATCCTGTCCTCGCCCGGGTTCGGCGCTTCCACGCCGCCGTTGAAGAAGAAGGTGACATGCGCGTACTTCTCCGTCTCGGCGATTCTGGCCTGGGTCATGTTGTGGGCCGCAAGGAATTCGCCGAAGGTATTGGTGATCTGGATCTTCGGGAATGCGATCTCCTTATTGGGGATGGTCACGTCATAATCTGTGAAGCAGCAGTAGAAGACCTTCTTGCGCGGCCCTCTGTCGAACTTGTCGAACTCATCCATGCAGAAGCATCTGGTGATCTCTCTGGCACGGTCCGGACGGAAATTGAAGAAGATGATGGAATCGCCGTCCTTGATGGTGCAGACCGGCTTGCCGTCTTCCATGGAGACTGCCGGAACCACGAACTCATCCGTAACGCCGTTCGCATAGGAATCCTTTACAGCGTCAACGCCGCAGGCAGCGGGAACGCCTTCACCCAGAGTAAGAGCCCTGTAAGCCTTCTCGACGCGGTCCCAGCGGTTGTCGCGGTCCATCGCATAGTAGCGGCCGGAAACAACGCCGATTTTACCGACACCCAGCTCATCCATCTTGTCCTGGAGCGCCTGCACATACTCAACACCGGACTGCGGCGGTGTATCGCGCCCGTCAAGGAAGCAGTGCACAAACACATTTTTGATTCCTTCGCGCTTTGCCATCTCCAGAAGGGCGTACACATGTGTATTATGGCTGTGAACGCCGCCGTCCGACAGCAGGCCGTACATATGCAGGGAGCTGTTGTTCTTCTTTACATTTTCCATAGCCCGGAGGAGAACCTCATTCTTAAAGAAGTCTCCGTCCTTAATCTCCTTGCTGATCCGGGTAAGATCCTGGTAAACGATTCTTCCGGCGCCCATATTCAGATGTCCGACCTCGGAGTTGCCCATCTGTCCCTCCGGCAGGCCGACATAATGGCCGCTCGCCTGTCCCTGCACAAAGGGGTATTCCTTCATCAGCCTGTCCATAACCGGCTTGTTCGCCAGCGCGACCGCATTATGGTCTCTGCGCGGGTTCAGGCCGTATCCATCAAGAATCATCAAAACGGTGGGTTTTCTGCTCATCTTTCCTTAATCTCCTCTCTCAGGTTCAGTATACCCGGATCATTGTCGCGACTCTTCTGACCACGCTGGCGGAGCCCAGAATCAGAAGCGCATCTTTGATATGGCGCTCGCGGACCTTGCTGGTGATAATGACAAGCTCCGCGTCATCCCCTACTTTGCTCTTCTGTATCACCTGCTCGATCGATACGGAATTATTGCCGAAAATGCTGGCGATCGTCGCAAGCACGCCGGGCTTGTCCTCGACCTCCATGCGCAGGAAATACCTGCTTCTGATCTCATCAATCGTCTTGATCGGAAGCTTTCTGTAGACGTTGTCCTTCGTAGAGCCCTTTGTCTCATAGACCGTATGCCTTGCCACGGAGAAGACGTCTCCCATGACCGCGCTGGCCGTCGGCATCTCGCCCGCGCCGCGCCCGTAAAACATCACATCCCCGACCGCGTCTCCGTGGACAAACACGGCATTGTAGGAGCCGGCTACCGTGGAAAGCGGGTGCTCCTGCGGGATCAGCATGGGATGCACCCTGGCTTCGATCCCGTCACCGGTATTGCGCGCGACCGCCAGAAGCTTGATCACCCAGCCCAGGGTCTTTGCGTAGGCAATGTCCTTCGACGTGATCCCGGTGATTCCTTCGGTATAGACGTCATCGAAGGTCACTCTCGAATGGAAGGCGATGGATGCCATGATCGCCAGCTTCCGGCCGGCGTCATATCCTTCCACGTCAGCCGTGGGGTCCGCCTCCGCGTAGCCAAGGTCCGTGGCCTCGGCAAGCGCCGGCTTATAATCCACTCCCTCATCCGTCATTTTGGAAAGGATATAATTCGTCGTCCCGTTGACGATTCCGATAATCTCCGTGATCTCATTGGCCGCAAGGCTGTCCTTCAGCGGGCTGATGATCGGGATTCCTCCCGCCACCGACGCCTCAAAGCGAAGCTCCGCGCCGTTCTCCTCCGCCAGTTCCAGAAGCTCCCCGCCTTTTATGGCCATCAGGTCCTTGTTGGCCGTGACGACATTCTTGCCTGCCTTCAGAGCCTGCGTGATATAGGTGCAGGCCGGTTCGATCCCGCCGATCACCTCCACCACGACGCGGATCTCCGGATCCTCCAGGATCTCATTAAAATCCGTCGTCAGAAGAGACGGATCTTCCACGCTGTCTTTATAGCGTTCCGGATGCCTGACAAGAATCTTCGTGATGATAAGCTCTGCGTTCAGCTTGTGGGGCATCTCCGGAAGCTGGTTCTTCATGACCTTATATACACCGCTTCCTACCGTTCCCAGCCCGAGCAGCGCAACATTAATTCTCTTTTCCATATCCGCCTTCTGTCTTCTTCCCCGCAATCTGTCCCCGGAGGACAGCTGCCGGGCAAAAAATCGTTTACATGTACAAGCTCTATAACAGAACGAGATTAGCACATGTCAGGCGCTTTTGCAAGAATCATCAGCCCTCTTTTCATTCCTCTTCAGGGCCGCGTATCCGCCGGGGGCACGGCGGCATGAAATGCCGGAATGCCTCTGCGCGCACGGCCTCCGCCGACATCATCGTCAATCATCTGACCAAAGCCGCGATGCCTCTGCGCGCGCGGCCTCCGCCGCAGATTGACATTGCAGATAAACTGCTGCATATTGGACATGTAACCGTCAATATGATCTTTCTATTCTCTTTTAAGGGCAGCTCATGAATAAAGCAGACAGCATTAAAAATCTCATCAAAGACCTTCCGCTCCTGATCGCGGGAGCCACGCTTACCGCCGTTTCCACGAAATATATCTATGACCCCGCCGGCCTTGTAACAGGCGGAGTATCGGGCCTTTCCATCATCGCCCGCTCCGTTTCCCTGCGGTATTTCGGCAGGGATTTTCCCCTCTGGCTGGGCAGCCTGGTTTTCAATATCCCGATCTTTCTGTACGCCGCAAAGCAGTTCGGTTTCCGCCATATTCTGCGGACCGGGCTGGTCTGGCTGTTTCTGACGGCGGAGCTGTACTTCCTTCCGGAAAAGTCCTTCCTTCCTGACGACCTGCTGCTCGTTGCCATCTACGGCAGCATCCTGATGGGAGCCGGTTCCGGCCTTCTGCTCACGGCCCGCGCCACATCGGGCGGCTCGGACATGCTCGCGGAAGCGCTGCACCAGCAGATGCGCAGCGTCAGTGTCGGCAGACTGATCCAGATCATAGACGGGATCATCGTGATCGCCGGTCTTGTAACCTTCGGGGTCGGTCATACCCTGTACGCGATCCTCTCTGTCTTTATCATGGGCAGGGTCATAGATCTTGTCATGCACAAAGGGAAAAGCGCCAAGATGGCAACCATCATCTCGAAGGAGAATGACAGGATCGCGGAGGAGATCATGACCTCCTTAAACCGCGGTGTAACCGGCCTTTACGGAACCGGCATGTATACCGGCAGCGACAGGCGCGTCCTTCTCTGCATCTGTTCCAAGCAGGATCTGGTCTATATCAAGGATATTGTGAAAAAGCATGATCCCCGGGCTTTCTTTGTCGTCGGGGATGTGGATGAGGCGATGGGGGAAGGGTTTATCGAGAACTGGCACTGAGATCCGGCACTGTGTAATGCGGGATGTGTATGACGCAGGGCGTGCATACGCCCTCAGAATGATTCAAGGCAGGGTGCGGACAGGGATGCGCATCCTGCCCTCCGTTTTTTTCAGGACAAGCCGCGGAATGCAGCGTGCAGCTGCCTTCCGCTTTTTTCAGGGCAGGCCGCGGAATGGGAGCGCGCATCCGTATTCAGATTTTTCCAAGACAGGGCCGGATCAGAGGATCCGCTTCCGCAAGAGCACGGAGCTTTTGAAGGACTCCGGAAGAAGACAGATAATCATCGATGGAATCAAACCGTTCGGGGAGATCCAGGTGATTGCATGGCGTCAGCCTTCCGTCCGGAGTCACGCTCAGATGTGTAATTCCGGCAGTGCATCCTGAGAAATCACGCTCCGCATCCAGGCTCTCGTCCATGGACAGAAGAGAGCGAAGCTCATAAAAGCAGCCATTTACAAGCCATTTTACCGGCCCCCTGTACTGCTCCAGCACCGCGGCGGCTGACCGGATCTGCTCGCCGGACGGCGGATCAAGGAACTGACCGTCCGCCGCAGGCAGATTCCCGAGGATCACCAGGGCATAGACCTCAAAGCGCTCCAGCAGACGCAGAAGATCGGGAAGATCCGCCGCATTGCTTCCATGCATGACAAAATTGACAAGCGTAAGGCAGTCCGGGATCTCTTTCAGCCATCCGAGGGTGGCAAGGGCCTTATCAAAACCCTGCCTCGTAACCCCGTTGATCTGTTCTGTACTTCCGTTCAGAGATATACAGATGCTTGAGATCCCTGCCTCATGCAGCCTTAAAAGCTTTTCCTTCGATGCGCATGCGCCGGAAAGAGAAACAGACGCTTCCATCCCTCTTCCTGCGCACTCCCGGATGAGTTCCTCCAGAAAGGGATAGCAAAGCGTCTCTCCACCGCTCATATTCACATACCGGATCCCGTGTCTGTCCGCATCCCTGATCCAGGCAAGTGCCGCCTCTTTGGGCAGAAAGCGTTCCTCTCCGCCGAATGGCACATAGCACTGGGGGCAGCGGAAGGGGCACACATTGGTCAGCTCAAGATTCAGGCCGATCAGCTCCGGGGCAGGGGCATCTTTCCTGAAGCCCTGAGCATTTTCCCGCTTCTGAACGGACGGATCTCTTTCCATCTGCGCCTCCTCCCTGCCATATCACCATTTACTTAAGAAACTTACGACCGCCTTTCCGGCATTCGCAACCGCATTTCCGACCGCTTTTCCGGCATTCGCAATCGTATTTCCGACAGATTCTGCCGCACCTGCGACGGCCTTCGCTGCAGCTGTAACTCCGTTCTTCACGGCATCCACCGTTCCCTGGACATCGACATCGAACTTCACCTTGAAGCCGATTCCAAGGGATGCGCCGAACTCACAGCGCAGCTTTCCGCCCGTCAGGCCGATCTTTCCGGACACGCCGACGCCGACATTGCCTTC
Source organism: Lachnospiraceae bacterium UBA3845 (assembly GCA_002392705.1). Classification (GTDB taxonomy): domain Bacteria; phylum Bacillota; class Clostridia; order Lachnospirales; family Lachnospiraceae; genus Porcincola. The sequence goes on from DGHP01000056.1 coordinate 72,021, forward strand.
CACCGAACCGCCGACCTTTACGCCAAGCAGATTCGCCTTTCCGCCGATCGAACCTTTGCATGCATACGCGCCTGCATCTCCCTCTGCGGCAATTTCCAGCTTGCCGTCTACGATACGCGCCTTCGCTCCGGCGTTCGCTTCCACATGACCGATCTTGCCCTCTGCGGCTCCTTCCACGCCGACCAGGTTAAAGTCCTTCCCCAGGTATTTCTTCAGAGCGTCAGGCGCATAGCCGGCCTTCCCGCTGACATCCACTTTCACCATGGAAGCAGAAGCGCCAACCTTTGCGTCTGCTCCGAAGGCAGGCACTTTCTTTCCATCTTTTACCACATAGTAAGCACCGGCGCCTGCGCTTGCGGCGGCTGTTGCCGTAAAAACAGAAAGACTTGCAGATCCGGATGTATGCTTTCCCTGCGCTGAAGCACTCACACCGGCCACAGCGACGGTTGCCTCTTTGCTCCACTGGACAACCTTTGCGCCTATGATATCCTTCGAGAAACTGTTCCTGAGTTTATCCTCTGTGGTCAGGAGGCGCTGCATCTGTCCCTTTGTCGGACCATTCGGCTTGGAGGGATCCTTCGGAACCCGATTCCTTTCCCATACGCGGTCTGACCAGTCTCTCTTCTGGTCCTTTGTCGGATCGGTATGATCCTTATGCTTGAATAAATTCGAACTGTATTTGTTCTTGAGCTTTTTTTCCAGATCGGCGAGCTTTCCTGCTCCTTTGTCAAAGAAGTTCGCGCCTTCCTTTACCTTATATGAGCCGATAGGACCGGACGAATTCAGGAAACTCAGGCTCTCTTCCGTCGTTGATTTTCCGAGGTATGCGCTGACCGTTTTTTCTTCCTTGCCGTCCGGTCCGACCTTTGTCCTGACATAGGCGGCATCGTAGGATGCATCGGAATTTTTATAGGTTATGGCTGTCCAGCCGCTTTTGGATTCATGATAATTATCGATCCACTTCCCTCCGGCTGCCGCGGCAGCAGCTGCCGCTCCGGCTCCGACAGACGGCGCGCCCTTGCTGACGGACGGTTTGTTTTCTTTGCCGCCCGTCTCTTTGGATGAGCCCGCGCTTCCGTTTCCCTCCCGGGAACCTGCTCCGCTTCCCGCTGCCTTCTTTGTATCTCCTGAAGAACTGCTTCCGAAGGCAAACAGCGGCTGCCCGAGAATTCCCCGCTCCGCGTTGCTGTATCTGTTCGCGCTGAACCGGGCAGCCTCAGCTGCCTGATCCATGCGCTTTGCCTGTCCCAGGATATCCTCCTGGAGTACGGCGACAGAACGCTCTATCTGGCCGATAGAAGACGCGCTTCCCTTCAGCCCGCGCTGGATCTCGGCCAGCTGTTCTGCCAGTCTCTCTGCTTTCTCCTTACAGGAAGAGAGCATTTCTCCCGCGGCGCCGAGACGGTCCGGAAGAACTTTGAATTCCGTTTTCTGGGCCACAGCCCTACCTCCTTAATACTCTACGATATCACACTGTCTCAAATCATCCACGCCCGCCTTCATCAGACCGGCATGAATAAAAGCGATACAGCGTTCCCTCTTCAGGAATGACTTTTTGCGATCTCGATCGCTCTCAGCTCCGAGTCAGCGTAGTTTTTCGCGATCGTATCCAGTGTATCAGCAGCCTCTGCCAGCTTTTTTGCCGTTTCGGACATATCATCGCCCACCTTCCGGGCCTTGCCGAGGAAAAGCTGAGCATTGTCGCCGCTCCAGCATTCCTTCACCGAATTGAGGCCGTTCGCGTACTCGTCCCCGGCGAGCTTTTTCAGCCCGTCCGCGACAGTGCGCATATTCTGTGACAGACCCTTCAGGCGGGACAATTCAGCGTAGATTCCGTTTTTCCTTTCCTCATCCGTCATCGTCATCCTCCCTGTCAGGAAATCACATTGCTGTCAAGCGCCTGGGCACTTCCGACATTCTGCTGCTCGGTCTGTTCATAGAGTCCGGTGATCACCAGAAGCCGGTCGGGCCGCTTCTTCAGCTCGTCCCCTGCCTTATTCGCCCTGTCCAGAGCCTCCTGGAGCTTCCTGCGGTGCGTTGCCTCCGCCTCGCCCTCCCACTGGGCCGGAAACTTCAGGGCTTCTTCGGATATCCGGGCATACAGGTTCTGGATCCGGTCCGTGATGCCCCGGATGTTCGCTGCCGCACTCCTCAGTTCCTGTGTTGTGACTTTGATTTCAACTCCCATGACTCACCATCCTGCCTTGCTGACTGCCCGGGTCATATACGCTGACTCCGGCAGTTCAGAGACTGTCAATCTTTGAACGGATATCCGTCTCCGCGCTGCTGTATTCTTTGACAGCCTTCTCCTCCAGGCCCAGGATCCCGGCGATCTCCTGGTCGATCTCAATGATCTGCCTGCAGTTTTCCGTCATATCCGCCTGAAAGGCATTATGCGCCTCGCCCTCCCACATGGTCCCCAGCCTTGCGATAGCCTCCTGAAGCTCTTTTTCTTCCTTCCGAAGGCCTGCCAGGTCTTCCGTGAGAGCCGTGCGGATCTGATCGATTCCGCCGATATTTGCTCTGATTAGACCAGCCATTTTACCTCCTGCGGCCGACTGCCCGTCAGCTGTGACTTCTTACTCAGCCACTCAGCCATTTTCTTCAGCCGGCCCGAGCAGCTGCTCCAGCGTCACCGAGCCATCTTTGAGTCCATCCACGATCTCCTGGATTCTGGGCATGTAGTTCAGCATATCCTCATTGATAAATCCGATCGCCAGAACCCTGTCAACGGCATCCTGGTCAAACTGGATCATCTCAGTGACCCGGGTAAATCCGGCCGGATATGGAACTCCGACATAATCATATAATTCTCCGGGTTCTCCCTCATCGTTCAGCGTCACCTGGCAGAATCCTATGACCATAATCGGGATTTTCCCATCCTTCAGCAGTACAACGCTTCCGATCGGCAGCATTCCGTTCCACATGTCTGTATCCCCTTTTCTTTTTTCTGTAGCTCTGTTTCAATACCGCCCTGACAAAGCTTCTCCCCGGACACACGCCGGCTTTTGCTGATGGTTTTCCACTGTGCGCCTGTGGAATCCGTGCGGCGGACTTTTGAAATCAGAGAGCTGATTTCAGATGATCCGTGAATCGTAAGTTCAGGCAATCACATGCTCCGACAGGTTTCCGGACTCAGAGACGTTCGTCTCCTCCGTCTTGGTGTACTCTGCGGAGATGGTATACAGATGCTGTGCCTCATCGGCAATCAGCTTGTTGAGCCGCTCGATATCCTCCTGCAGGGATTTGAAACGGTTTACATACGCCTGCTGCGCCTCACCGCTCCAGATCCGGCCCGACAGTTCTGTAACCTTCGCGGTCATGTTCTGACTCAGATTCTTGATCTCATTGCCGGCATTTTCCATCATCCGGGCTTTATCCTGTAACTCTTTGGGTGTAACGCGAATTGTATCCGCCATAGTAAAAACCTCACTTTCTCAATTATTCATTCCTGGTATTCTTTATTGTTTCGTCTTAGCCGGCCCTTCTTTGCCGGTCCTTCTTAACTGATTATTTTTGATTCTTATTTTCCGGAAGCGGTCTGAACGTTCTGGGCTTCTGCTTTTTCATAGTTCTGCGCGATCACGAGCAGCGTCTGGCAGTATTTTTCGATTGCGTTGTAGAAGTTCCACAGATTGACCTTGTCCTTCTCAAATGCCGCATGGAAAGCGTCATGCGCATCGCCTTCCCACATGCTGTCCAGTCCCTTGACGATCTGCTCCAGTTCGTCGATTTTCGACTTATAGCTGTTGTTCAGGGTCTGAAGTTCACCCTGCTTTGCCTTTACCTGATTGGATGTTACTGTAAATTCCGCCATATTCTTACCTCCTTGCTCTATGGTATCTTTTCTGTATTTGTCTGGAATTCATCCTGTGCGCAGCCGACGCGGCCGCGCATCTGTATCATCTTATGTCTGAATTTGTGAGCCTCTTTCTTTCGCTCGTCTCTATATACGCTTCCCTCCGCTGATTTCCACATCAGAAATGTTTTTCTTTTTATCTCATCCAATATCACGCCCCGGCACAGCGAAAGAAAGACATGCCAGTCCTGCCGGGTTCATTCAACCATACTGGCACGTCCCGGCGCAGCGAAGGAAATACTCTGTTTTCTTATTTTCCTCCCAGCATCTTCTCTGCCTGCGGAAGAAATTCCTCAGAGTTTTCATCCATATAGCCGACATAGAAAACCTGCTCGATGCTGTCTCTGTTGAAGAGATACAGCTTATCCGGATCCTCAAGTCCGTCCGGATACAGCACTCCGGAATAATCAAAGACACGGGAATCATCATCTTCCTTCGTGACGCACACCCCGCAGATCATCAGCTTCCTGTCGCCGTCTTTCAGCAGCACCACGCTGCCGATCGGCAGTACTCCTTTCCACATAACAGTCCTGTCCCTCCTTTACGGTGCCTCGATCTGGGGCCGCTCTGGCTTGATCTTTTCCAGTTCTTCCAGCGGCAGTTCCCCGGAACGTACCCTGGGGAGCAGCGCATTTACATTTTTATAAGCCGCGATCAGTCTTTCGTCGATGTAACCGACGGAACAGACCTTATCGATCGAATCCTGATTGAAGACATACAGATAATCCTTTGAAACATATCCGTACGGGTGGAGCAGACCGGAATAATCATAAAGGACGCCTCCGTTTTCCTCTTCCACCTGCTGGCAGATCCCGCAGATCATCATCTTCTGTTTCGTGTTTTTCAAAATGACTACGCTTCCGATCGGAAGCAGGCCTTCCCACATATTCTTCTCCTCCTAAAACAAAGTTTTGAACTCTGACTCAAAGCCCCGGATGACTGTTTTGCAGCCGCCTCTGCCGCGCTAACGCCCGCATCCGTGGCAAAACCGAACGGAACAGTTACATGCTCTGCCCCATCTTTTTATACGATCCGGACGGAACAATTACACGCTCTGCTTTGAATTTACACAAGGACAAGCCTTGCTCCATCTTTTATACCCTGCAGGCCGGCCGGAAGATTCTTTTTCAGGCGTTCCCCGCCCGGTACGGAAAAAAGGTCATACCCCTCCGTGTCCGTTCCTGCTTCACCGCTCTTCTTCCGCACAAGGTCCAGGAGTTCTTCCAGCAGGACGCCGGCCTTCTGATGTTCATTTATGCTGACATTGTAACAGGTCCCAAGCGATGGGACCTCCAGCTGTATAAGAATCATTTTTTAACCCTCGGCGCGTACGGAACGACCAGTTTGAGCGCCTGGTCCGCCGTCGCCATCTCCGGAATCACGGCTATGCCGGGAAGCTCCGCCTTTGACTGCTCCCTGAATCCGACAGTGTCGAAGGACAGATACGGATCCTGCGAGAGATTCCCGCCCATATGAATCCCCGTCCGATACTGCGTGAACAGGCTGAATGCCTCATATCCGGCGGCTTCCGCCCTGTTTTCAAGCGGAAGAGCCGCTATGAATGAGATCTTGTGATCCTCTCCCTTCCGGAACAGGGTCTCCATGAATCCCTTCATATTCCTGGTGTCCGCATAGACCTCCTTCATGAAAAGCACCAGGTCTGAGATGAATACAAAGACCGGTTTGAAGGATGCCATCGCTTCATAATAGTCTTCCTCTTCCAGTCCCTGATCAATCAGCTCATGCTTTTTCCTGTTCCTCTCCTGGAAGACAGGGGTCAGGTCATTCATGCAGTAGTCATACATCGCATCGTGGTCCGTAATCAGCTTCAGGCCGCTCAGATCCTGCAGGTCCTTCAGCTTTCCGGACAGATCGATCAGGGCGATGCCGGCGCAGTCCTTCTGAAGTGCCTCCCGAATCAGCAGCCGCAGCATACTTGTCTTCCCGCTGCGCCTGAGCCCCGCAATCAGGCAGCAGTACACCTGACGGAAATCAAAGCTGTAGATCTCGGCATTGTCTTTTCGGTATCCCACCGGAAGATAACGGTCATCCTGAAGAGCTTCCGTCACCTGGGGAAGCGCCAGGAAGGAATCAATCACCGGATTTTCCGGAATCTCAGGAATGCGGCGGGCCCCCGGACCGCTCCAAAGAGCGTTCAGCTTTTCGCAGCTGCGCCTTATGCCCTCCATCCTCTGAAAATCATCGTCAGCCGGAAGAGCCAGCGCTGCCTGATATTCCAGAATCTGTTCTCCGACCCTGCACAGGCCGCGCCCTCTGAACTGTGTCTCCGGCATAAGGTTCACTCTCGTCACCCGGAGCACATCCGCATAGGAAAATCTGTCCGGAAGAGCCAGCGTGAGGACCGTTCCCATATTCTCCGCCAGCCGGTTCGGCAGTTCACTCATGCCGAAGCCGCCTGCGGAAATCAGCAGGTATATGCCGTTGCTCACGCCTTCCTTGGAAAGCGCGATCAGCCTGGCCAGATATTTCTCACCGGTTTTTTCCTCAAACGCGCCAAAGTTGTCGATGACAAGGAGAATCGCCGGATCCTCCGTCCCATGTGCTTTTACATACTGCGCGTAATTGCCTCCGCGGTACTTCTTCTTGCGTTCCTCCAGCATCCGGGAAAGCATGAGGAAGAAACGGTCTGTCTTCTCCTCCTCCCCGTCGAACATGACGCCGCCCGTATGGGCAAGGGACTCAAATGCTGCCAGGAACCTTCCTGAGTAATCGATCGCGTATACATTCAGTTCCGCGGGCGTGTAAGTTGTAACCAGGGAATAGACGATCGTCTGCAAAAGGGTAGATTTCCCGCTTACGATCGATCCGATCACCGCATGATTGCCGCCTTCCGCCAGACTGATCATTAGGGGCTTCTGCTCCTGATTCTGAGGATCATCGGTCTGCCCGATCACTGCGGTCAGATCCCAGTGGTCCTCCTGCGCCATGTTGTCCCTGTATCCTTCCGCACCCGCCGCACGTGCCGAATATGCTTCAAAGTTCTCCAGGTAGACCGGATTGGCGAGGGTCGGCATCCAGAGCTGGTGTCCTCCCGCGTATCCTTCCTCCCGGGCGGTCCGGATCAGGTAGTCCCTGACCGCATCCAGCTGGGAGCATTCCTCCTTCTTTCCTGCTGCCTGCTGCTTTCCGCTATACCTGAGCTCTGCCCGGCCGGTCAGGGTCATCAGGGTGGACGCCTCGCTGTCCGGAACCGCATCCGGCGCGTAAGGTGCGCCGCTGTAGCCGGACTGGAACATCTCATACAGCTCCTGATTGCCAACCTGCAGATAACCTCTTCCTGCCTGTGTGATATAGGCCGCGTCCGGAGTGCCCAGCATGTCGGCGCTGTCCTCCCTCGTCTGTACCCTGAGGCAGAGACGGAAGTTGGAATTGCTCCAGATATTGTCGTCGACCGTCCCGGAGGGCTTCTGCGTCGACAGGATCAGGTGCACGCCAAGGCTTCGTCCGACCTGGGCAACCGAGATCAGTTCTCTCATGAAGTCCGGTTCTTCCCTCTTCAGCTCCGCAAACTCATCGATCACGATCAGGAGATGCGGAATCGGTGTCTGAACCAGCCCCTCTTTATACAGATGCGTGTAGCGATTGATATTGTTGACGTGGGCCGCGTTGAACAGCTGCTGGCGCCTGCGGTTTTCCGCCTTGATGGAAACCAGCGCCCTGTAGATCTGGGGACCGGACAGGTTGGAAATAAAGCCGGTCAGGTGCGGCAGTCCCTCAAAGAGGTTTGCCATTCCTCCGCCCTTGTAGTCGATCACGAAGAAACTGATATCGTCCGGGCTGTACTCCACCGCCAGAGACAGCAGATAGGTCTGCAGGGTCTCGCTTTTTCCGGAACCTGTCGTGCCTGCCACAAGCCCGTGCGGACCATGATACTTTTCATGAAGGTCCAGATACAGTACTTCGTCTCCGCCCTTCAGTCCCAGCAGTCCCCGTACATTATCGTAGGTGCGGTTTTTCAGCCAGCGGTTCTTAACCTGCAGCTGTTCTATGGAAGAGACTTTGTACATCTCCAGAAAAGTGACAGAAGAAGGGATCTCCCCTCCGCTGCTGGTCTCCTTGACGCGCACACCCGCGATCCGCCGGGCGAAACTGTCCAGCTGCGGGAGGTCTGTCCTGTCAAAGGAAACCGGCATCCGTGCCCCGGCATAGCTGATTCCTTCGAACACATCATTTTCATCCAGGAAATACGCGCATTCGTTCGGAAGGTTTTCCCTGAAATCTGAAAGGATGAACGTGGACAGGCCGACCTTCTCCGCGTTTTTATATACATACGGGGAGAGCCTCTCTCCTTCAATCAGACGCGGATCGGATAAAAAGAGCACATAATACGGCAGCTGCGTCTGTCCGGCGTCTCTTTCCTTCTCCTTCCGGCTGTCCATTCTCTGCTGGAAGATCCTCGTCAGTTCATAACAGACATCGCTGATCTCAGAGCGGCTGCCGGCCGTGTAGCGGATCTTCCGGTCCTCTGACCAGACATGGGGAAGCCATTTCGCGAACTCCCACTCCCCGGATTCCGCGTCTCTGTCATACAGGAATATAAGCTTCAGGTCGGTATAGCAGTGCGTGGCGGCAAGATGCAGCACCAGTGTGCGCATCAGCGCGAAGGCTCCGTATTTCTCCTCTCCGCCCACAAGGGCGCACAGATGCTGCTCTTTCAGATCAAGCAGGACCGGAACGTCATAAAGGGTCTGATAATTGTTCCGGATCCATTCCGGTTTTGAACGCAGCGAATCATCGGTCATGGAAAAGTGCTGCTCCGGGATATGGATCTCCATCTGGAATGGGATGTTCCCAAGTCCGGCCCGTATCTTCAGGAAATCATCCTGCAGGTAATTCCTGTTCCACAGCTGCCTTCCTTCGCTGCTGTAGCCAAGGCAGACCTCCGAATCCGGATAGAGACGCAGAAGCCGCTCTTTGTTTGCCATATAATGGCCCCGGATCTCATCCGCTTTTTCGATCAGATATGCGCTGTAAGCCTCAAAGCGGTGATTTTCCTCCGCCTTCTGCTCCGCAATGGCGCTTCTTGCGCTGATCACAGCCCAGATGATTCCCACGACCACAGAGGACAGAGCCATCACAAGTCCCGAATACATGAACAGGCTGGTTGTGCCGCTCTGCTGCCTGCTGGCAATGATCATCATCAGACTGCCCATCAGCATGGGGACGACCATGAGGACGGAATTCCCCACCATCTGGCGCAGAGAGAGCTTTCTTTTGGCAGACGGATCCGGCGGCGGTTCAATATCAATCACGCCGGCGTCCAGTCTCTCCAGGGTTCTGGGAGAACGGCGGTACAGTTCTTTCTCCTCCGGGAAAAGATCAGAGGCCGCCTCCTTGCCGCCTTCTTCCGCCAGCAGTTCTTCCAGGCCGGTCTCAAAGCATCCGGAATCCTCAATCGCTAAAGCAGAGCCCAGATATACCAGTCTGCCCCCCGACAGATCGATCACATCTCCGGGCATAAGCGGCGTAAGTCCGCGCACGGCCTCCGCATTGTGAAAAACGCTTCCCCCGGACAGATTCTCAAGGTATGTCTGATCTGCTCTCCTGCTTAGCTGCAGCAAAAGCCTTCCCGCCTGCGGATCCGGACCGCGCCCGTCTTCCTGCAGCTGATCCCCGTCTGCGATCCGGATATCGCAGCTGCTTTCGCTGCCGATTCTGAGCGATCCGGATGACGGAAAACGATATTTATGAAATGGACGCAGAAACTCTGTCTCCCGGATGCCGATCCGGACCTCAGCCATGTCAGCTGTCCGGACCATCAGACGCATGCCGTCAGTCAGAGGGCATGCCGAACGGATAGCCTGCATGCCTTCTTCATTTTCCAGAAAAAGAAGATAATCCTTTCCCGGAAGGATCCGCCAGACCCTGCTTATGATCTCCAGATGAAGCTGCAGATTATTTTTGAGACAGAACTTCTTCCCGGTCAGCGTGAGATAATAATCCACATTATTATCCGATGGAAGCAGCTGCCGGCAGAAACTCTGCTGGTTGTAAACAGTCAGTACTGTGCTCATATGGAAACTTTCCTGCCGTGGTCAGCCACGGCTCTCCTAGCTTATGTATTGCGGCTTTCCGCCTTTTAAGCTGCATTTTCAGTCCGGTCACTGCGGCTCCTGCGCCTGCCGGACCGCAGCTTTCTGTCCTGATCATTCTAGCTTGTCCTATTTTCCAGAAGAAATGGAAATCCTGCTTTTCCCCACACGGATAACGTCCCCCTCTT
>DGHP01000131.1 GCA_002392705.1 Lachnospiraceae bacterium UBA3845
GTTGCCAGTCAGATGTCCGTTCGTGCAAGCACGACGGCCGCCTTCCTGGCTTATCGCACAAAAAAGGACGCTTACTTACTGCGAAATGCAGAAAATAAACGTCCATAATCAGTTCAATATTCTATTGTCTATAAGTCCTCAAGTTTTGTGCCTACAGTGACGAGTTCTATTGCTATAGCCACCCGGACATACTTTTCGAGACGTTTTCCGCGCTTCGACCAGTCGGTCTCACCGAAGGTGAAATGCTCGTAAAAGTGCTTAAAATAAAGGATTTCTACGAGTTCAACTTTTGTAGCAACACTATAGTCTCGATGTGTCCGGTGCCCGGGAACATGTCCACCAGGCTCATGCGCTCCACCCTGTATCCTGCTGCCTGCAGAAGATGCAGATCCCGCTTCAGGCTGCTTGCCTTGCAGGAGACATACACGATCCGCTCCACGCCGAAGGCCAGGATCTTCGGCATCGCCTTCGGATGGATTCCTTCCCTCGGAGGATCCAGAATGATCAGGTCCGGCCGCTCCGTGAGTTCATCGATCATCTTCAGCACATCCCCACAGATAAAGCTGCAGTTGTCAAGACCATTCTGCAGGGCGTTCTCCCGGGCTGCCTCGACCGCTTCCGGTACGATCTCGACCCCCGTAACATGCTTTGCCACGGGGGCAAGGATCTGGGCGATCGTTCCCGTCCCGCTGTAGAGGTCAAACACCACCTTATCCTTTGTGCTGCCGACATAATCCCGCACCAGGCTGTAAAGGACCTCCGCCCCGCGGGAATTGGTCTGGAAGAAGGAAAAGGGCGTAATCTTAAAGGACAGGCCCAGCAGCTTTTCATAAAAGAAATCCCGGCCCATCAGAATCTCCGTCCGGTCGTTATGAATCGTATCCGCCACGGAATCATTGACGGTGTGCAGGATGCCCGCGATTCTGCCGCCGGAGGAAGAGCCTCCCTTCCCGTCAGGAACGGCGCTGAGCACAGCCTCTGTAAATGCCTGAAGGTCCGGATCCGCCTGGCTTGTCGTGACCAGGTCCACCAGGATCTCCCCGGTATAAACGGCCTTCCGGATCAGGAGATGCCGGAAATATCCCTGGTGGGTCAGCCTGTGGAAATAAGGGAGCTTCGTACCCTGCGCATAGTTCAGGACCGCGGAAAGGATCTTCCTGAAGTCTTCGTCCACGATTCTGCAGTTCTGCGTACAGACAATATCATAAAAGCTCCCGCTTTTATGCATGCCCAGGGACAGAGGGCCGCCCTTATAAGCGTCGCCGAATGTAAACTCCATCTTATTCCGGTATCCCGTATAGTCAGGGCTTCCGTGAATCCCCTCAAACCAGGGCCTGTCTGACAGAACGGTTCCGTCCATCAGTCTCCTGATCTGCTCCTCCTTCATCCTGAGCTCTTCCTCATAGGGAAGCGTCCGGTACAGGCAGCCGCCGCAGTCCGGGAAATGAGGGCAGTCGCTCTCTCTCTCGGCCTGCGCACGCTCCTTCACATCCAGAAGGAGGCCTTCACACCTGGAGGAAGTCTTCCGGGTCAGGCGGAAGGCAATCTTCTGCCCCGGCAGTGCCCCGCGGATTCCCACTTCCCGCTCATTCACCAGAGCTATCCCCTTCCCCGGATAATCGCAGCGGACCACGTCCGCCTCATAAATTTGTCCTTTTCTCATAGCCGCGTCACTTTCTATCCCTCTGTCCCTGCAGTTTTTCCGGACTGACTCCCTTCGCGGCCGCTCTGCGCGAACAGAAAAACTTTGTGATTCTTACGTGCAGGCACAACGAACCAGAACCCGATTTCAAACAGGCCGTGAATAGTAACTTGTTTTTCCCAAAAAGAAAGCTGCCGCTGAAAGCGACAGCCTTCTCACTAATCTCTTTTGTTCTCCGGACAGCAGAAGGAGATTACTCCTCTTCCGCAGTTTCTTCCGCCTCGTCAGCAGCTTCCTCAGCCTCTTCGGCTTCTTCCGTCTCCTCTGCTTCCTCAGACGCTGCTTCCTCAGACGCTTCTGCGGTCTCTTCCTCTTCATCATCGAAGAAATCATCAAAATCATCATCGAAATCGTCATCGAAATCTTCCAGATAATCCGGGGTCAGATAACGATATACCGCATAAGCAATCCCTGCGATCGCCGCGATCGCACCAATAATTGCAAGACACCACAGCACAGCATTCTTATGCTTTGCGTTGTCACGATCTCTCAGCGCCTGAATAAGTTCATCTTTCTTCATAATGTAGGCCACATCCTTTCAAATCTGTCTCCAGGTTCTGCCTGTTGCAATGTTAAGCATAAGTATAGCACACCATTCCTGATTTGACTACACCCAAAAAAGGAAATGGTACCTGCCGGGCAGGGTAAGGGGGCCCCGTTTACGAATCCAGTTTCTTCAGTTTTGCAAAGGTCGCGAACATCTTCTTTACGCCGAAACGGTCAAATTCGACCGTAACTTCCCGGTCTCTTCCGCCTTCCCGGATCTCCTTTACCGTGCCCTCGCCGAACTTCACATGGTTCACGCGGTCTCCTTCCCCGTAATCCAGCGCCGCTGCCGGCGCCATGTCTGCACCTTTCCTGATCCCTGCGGGCAGCCCTTTCCCTGCCGCCGGGCGGGAAGAAGACGACGTCTTCATATAGAAAGGCTTCTGGCTGAATTCTTCATGCTCTTTTTTCTTCATGCGCTGGAATCTGGTCATCTGGTGTACAGGACTTCCGTTTCCGCCCCCTTCCCCGGCAGGATCAGATGCGTCGGATTCGCCCGTTCTGTTGTCGTCCAGCAGCGTCTGCGGAATCTCATCCACAAAATCCGAAACCTTATACCAGGTCATCTCCCCTCTCAGCATCCGGGCCTGGGCAGAGGTAAGCGTCAGGAAATGCTTTGCCCTTGTGATGCCCACATAACAGAGCCGCCTCTCTTCCTCCAGATCCGAGGGATCCTCCGAAGAGATCGCGTGGTAGCTCGGGAAAATCCCCTGATCCATACCCGCGAGGTATACATTCTCAAATTCCAGTCCCTTTGCGGAATGCAGTGTCATAAGCGGGACGCGGTCACTGTCCTCCTCCAGAGAATCGATGTCGGCAACCAGTGCGACTTCGGCCAGGAATCCCTGAAGATCCGCCTTCTGCCCGTTCTCCGGATCCGTCTGCGACTCACGGACCGCATCCTCATACGCCGCCGCCTTGCTGATCAGTTCATCGATATTTCCGATCCGGTCGGCCGCCTCTTCTGTTCCCTCAAGGCGGAGCTCGTCGACGTATCCCGTTTTCTCAATCACTTCCTTCAGGATCTTCACCGGACCCGAACCGGCAGAGAACGCCTTCAGCTGCTCTGTGAAGTCAACAAAAGCCCTGACCTTCAGACCGCCCCTCCCGATCCCCGGAATCTTGTCTGCCATCGCGCACGCCTCATAGAAGCTGACGGCGCGGCTTACAGAATAGTGATCGATCCGCGAGATGGAAGTTGCCCCGATCCCCCGTTTCGGGATATTGATGATCCGCTTTACAGCCAGGTCATCTTTTGAATTGTCGATGACCTTCAGATAGGCCAGCAGATCTTTGATTTCTTTCCTTGCGTAGAAATTGACGCCGCCGATGATCGTATAGGGAATATTTTCATAGAGCAGCTGCTCCTCCAGAACGCGGGACTGGGCGTTGGTCCGGTACAGGACCGCGCTTTCTCTGTAATCGCAGATCCCTTTTCGTTTTTTCCGCGCGATATCATCGATGATAAAGACCGCTTCCTCCCGGGCTGAATGGAAACGCCGGAACGTCACAGGATCCCCCGTTCCGTTCGAGGTCCAGAGTTTTTTGCTCATCCGGGCCGTATTGTTGGCGATCACAGCGTTCGCCGCGTCCAGAATGTTCTGTGTGGAACGGTAATTCTGTTCGAGACGGATCACCTCCGCCTCCGGAAATATTTCTTTAAAATTCAGGATATTGCCGACATCAGCGCCCCGGAAACGGTAGATCGACTGGTCATCATCTCCCACAACGCACAGATTGCGGTACTTGTGCGCCAGAAGAGAGACAAATACAAACTGAGCCTTGTTTGTATCCTGGTATTCATCAACCAGGATATAGCGAAAACGCTCCTGATAGTAGTCCAGTACATCCGGAGCCCTGCGGAACAGATCCACGGTAAGAGCGATCAGATCGTCAAAATCCAGGGCATTGCTCCTGCCAAGCCGGCTCTGATACGCCGCGTATACCCTCCCGATCAGTTCCTCCTGCGGATCGCCCTGCGACATCTCCAGGAACTCCTCCGGGGATATCAGTTCATCCTTGGCCCTGGAGATCCTCCCCTGAAGCATCCTCTCCCTGTAGACCTTTGTATCGATCTCCAGGCTTTTGCAGACATCCTTTATGACATTTTTTGAATCGTCCGAGTCATAGATGACAAAGTTCGTCCCGTAGCCGATCCGGTCAATGAAGCGTCTCAGAATCCGTACGCAGGCTGAATGAAAGGTGGAGACATTGACTGCTTCCGCCCCGAAACCGACCATCCGGTTCACCCGCTCCCGCATCTCACCTGCGGCTTTGTTGGTAAATGTGATCGCGCAGATATTCCAGGGCTTCACATCTTTTTCCTCTATCAGCCATGCGATCCGGTGGGTCAGCACCCTCGTCTTCCCGGATCCTGCTCCCGCAAGGATCAGAAGCGGTCCCTCAAAATGTGTCGCAGCCTTAAGCTGAGGTCCGTTTAAATTTCCCAGTTCAATTCCCATCCTCTTTTTCCTTTTTATTCACAACTGAAAATCGTTTCCTGCCGAGATCTTCCGGTGCCTGATACGTTCAGAGGCATCTGTCGCGCTCAGAG
>DGHP01000191.1:0-13830 GCA_002392705.1 Lachnospiraceae bacterium UBA3845
ACGCGGGACTGCTGGCCGGCCCCGACGCCGATTGTCTGGCCGTCTTTGACAAAACATACCGAGTTGGACTGGGTATATTTCAGGGTGATCAGGGAAATCTTGATGTCCCGGATGGCTTCCGCTCCCAGTTCCTTATTCTCGGTGACAACATTGCCGAGGAAGGCGTCGTCGATCACGAGATTCTGACGGCCCTGCTCAAAGGTCACGCCGAACACCTGCTTGCGCTCAAGCTCCGCCGGCCTGTAATCGGGATCGATCTGAATGACGACGTAGTTGCCGTTCTTTTTGCTCCTCAGGATCTCAAGCGCTTCCTCCGAATAGGCGGGAGCGATCACACCGTCGGATACTTCCCTCTTGATGATGGACGCGGTGTCCGCATCACACTCGTCGGAAAGGGAAATGAAATCGCCGAAGCTGCTCATGCGGTCAGCTCCGCGCGCCCTCGCGTAAGCGCAGGCCAGGGGCGACAGATCCTTCTTCATATCATCCACCCAGTAAATTCTGCGGAGGGTTTCGGTCAGCGGAAGGCCGACTGCGGCTCCTGCCGGGGAGACATGCTTGAAAGAAGCCGCTGCCGGAAGACCGGTCTCGCGTTTCAGCTCCGATACCAGCTGCCAGCCGTTCAGAGCATCCAGAAAATTAATATAGCCCGGTCTGCCGCTCAGGACCGTGATCGGCAGCTCCCTTCCGTCCTCCATATAGATTCTGGAAGGCTTCTGGTTCGGGTTGCATCCGTATTTCAGTTGTAATTCATTCATAGAGATCTCATCCTTTCCGCGCCTGCAGCGCGCCTGCTCTTCTTTCGTCCTTATCCGTCTTTATTCGTTCTTATTGACGATTCTTGTCTCGCAGCTTCCGTTCTGAATATCGATATAGCGGACAAAGAGGGAGACCTTATTGTCTTCATTCAGATTGTCCCAGACCATCTTCGTGAATTCATCAATCCCGCCTCCGATGGCGACTCTGGCCGGCTCCCCTTCAAAGCTCGGAAGCGGGCTGCCGTCCGTCAGGTAGGTATGGATGAAATGTCCCTCACCCGCTTTCGGATGATCATAGTGGAATGTGAAGCGCTCGCAGCAGGAAGGATCCCCGTCCGCGCTTTTGAGAATGCTCATCCGGTATGAATAAGCACCGTCCTTCACAGTAAGAAGCGCGGAAATCCTGGGCGTATAGTTCGGCGCGTCCGGCTCGAATTCCCTTGATTCCAGAGCCTGTTCAAAGCTCTTTCCCGCCTTCAGTCCGTCATATACCGTGTCGGTCTGGTCCCCGTTCGTCACAACCGTATGCTCCCCCAGAACTCTGACCGGAGCGTAGATGATAAGGCTCGGATCCGTAAGCTTCGAGGGATCGAAAGCCTGTGTACGGATTCCTTCCCCGTCACGGACAAATACGCGGTTTCTGCTGTTCACGCTGCGCCCCATAATAAAATATGCGGTCACCGCGTACCTGCCGTCCTCTGAACAGCCTGCCACGATACCGCGTCCCGGATAGGTATTGCCTGAAAGCTCCTGCTGAAGAGATAAAAGTTTCATAGCCGATCCTTTCTTTCTGTGCTTCGCTCTGGATAAGCTGCCAAAAAAACTGCAGCGCCGAAAAGTCCTGCCGCCGTGCCCATGCAGGCACGCTCTTTTGGCAGGTCTTTGGCGCTGTAATCATATAAATGATCCGGTCAAAAGTCAAGACGAAGCTGCAGCGCCTGTGCAGGGCTTTGCACGGCAGTTTGCACAAAAATGATGAAAATCCGTTCCCTTCCGGGCGTTCAGGCCCGGATTGCGGCCAGAATGTCCAGTTCTCTGCGCTGGCAGGTAAACAGGATGACCTGCCGGCCGGAGCTGTGCAGATAGCGCAGGGCCTGTTCCAGCCGTTCGTCGTCATACATGACAAATGGCTCGTCCAGCACGGCCGGAATGCCCGTCCCGCCCGCCAGCAGTTCCCCGGCCGCCAGCCGCAGGGCAAAATACACCTGCTCCATGGTCCCGTAGCTGACCTGGCTGATCTGAAGCAGATGATCCCGGGTACTGATCCGCAGCTGCATGCGTTCGTCCAGGCTGACGCTGTTATAGCGCCCTTCCGTAAGGGCGGAGAGAAGTTCCGAGACCCGGCTGCTGAAACGGTCCCCCGATTCGTGGTAGATTCTGCCCGCCAGCTCGCTTATGCGCGCGGAGGCCAGATCGATCGCCTGCAGCTCGACGTCATAGGCTGATAGGCTTCCTTTCAGGCTGTACAGCTTTTCCAGCTCCTCCCTGAGGATCTGCAGGCGGTCCTGCTTGACGCGGATCTGCCGCCTGAGTTCCTCCCGCTTTCCGCTCGCCCGCTCCCGCCGCAGAGCATCCGGCGATTCCTTCGGCGATTCTTCCGGCGGCTGCACCGGCAATTCTTCCGGCGGTTCTGCAGATGCTTCTGTCTGCGCTTCTTCCGTCTTTTCGCCGTCCCTGTCTCTGACCTTCTCCTTTTCCAGCATCCTGGCCACTTCGCGGGCGCGCTCACGCTGATCCGCTTCTTCCTGATCTTTCAGGGTCTTCTCAAGCCGCCTTCTTTTCTCCAGTTCTTCTTCTTCGCGGGCCCTGCGGATCTTCTCCCGCCTCTGTTCGAGGATTCTGCGTCTCTGGTCTCCGTAATCGGGATCATCCGGATCATCCCGGAAGCCGAAATGCTTTTCCAGAAATTCCTCCCGCCTGACCTGCCTGACCGCCCGTTCCGCCTTTCCCAGCGGATGCCGCAGCTCCCATACAAAACGGCTCCCCAGCAGAAGAAGTACCGCTCCGGCGGCTGACAGTCCCCAGCGCAGCAGATGGTCCGGGCTTCTCACCGCGCATGCGATCACCAGTATCCCGGCCGCAAAGGAAAGCAGCACTAGGACGGGAAGCAGCAGTCCTCCCTTCTCGTCTTCGTCTGTCTCCCCGGCTTTCCCCTGCAGCACTTCGCCATCCCGGATCCTTTCGGAAGCGCCCGCCTCTGCTGCCGGCTCCCCGGCTTTCCCATACAGCGCTTCACCGTCCCGGATCCTTTCAGAAGCGCCCGCGCCCGCATCTGTTGCCGGCCCCCCGGCTTTCCCCTGCAGCACTTCGCCGTCCCGGATCCTTTCAAAAGCGGGCGATGCCCCGGAGACAGGCTCCTCCCCGGAAGGATTCTGCCGCTCTGTGAGCTGTTCCAGCTCCGTCCGGATAAACTCCGTCTCCTCCAGATTCCTGCGGATTTTCTCGTCCAGTTCCGCCGCCTCATGCATCCTGGCTGCGTTGATCTGACTGCGTTTTTTCTTCAGAGCCTCCACGGCGGCATTGACGTCAAGATTCGCGTCACCCGTCTGCTCGATATTGACCAGGAAATCTCTCAGATGCTCTCCCAGTTCTCTGCTCGTGCTGCTGCCTGCCTGGCGGATGAAGAAGGTATTGTCAAAATCCGTATCGCTCAGCTTCCCGGTAAATGCATCCAGCATGCCCCGGGCGTCTTCCGCCTCCGTCCCGTCTGTCTCGCAGATCACCCGGAGGCTCTCGTCTGACCTGTTGAAATTCCGCTCGATGCGGTAGATCTTTTCCTCAAAAAGAAGCCTGAGGCTCCCCGCGAAATAATCCGGATTGTCCCAGGGCTGCCGCAGCTGATACTCGTCAAGGTTCCGCGACCTGTTCCGGGAAAGACCGTAAAACATGGCCCGGATAAAGGCGTGCAGCGTACTCTTGCCGGTTTCATTGCCGCCGGAGATGATATTCACCCCGGAATGCAGCTTCAGCCTGTAGTCTGTAAATTTCCCGAAATGTTTTAAATGTAATTCCAGAATTTCCATTTTCCTGTTCCCGAATTATCTGATACTCCCCAGAAGGGCTTCCAGCCCGTACTGCAGGGCCTTCTGCCCGATCTCGTCCGTCTTCCGGCCTTCAAAGCTTTCTATATAGCGCCCGATCAGCTGACCCCGATAGCGTTCCTTCAGTTCCTCCATATGAAAGGCGGGAACCGTCCGGTCCGTGACATCAAGAATCATGCCGCAGCCAAGCAGCAGCTCTTTATCGATATGGACTCCCGGGTCCCTCTGCCCGCTGATCACAAGCCGGTATATATTCTCCTCACCGCGCTCCTTCACCGCTGCCGCCGCCCTGTCCCGGATGGCCATCAGCGTGTCTTCCTCGGTGCTTTCGACTGTCAGCGTCACATATTCTCTCGGAGCCTTGCGGATGAATTCCGTCCGCACGCTGTGCCCGAAGCTTTCGCCGAAAATATAGCCGTGGGGTCCTTCGTCCCCGGCGTCAATGGGAGACAGGGCACCGCTGTACACTGCCCTGTCCGGAATCAGCACCGTCGGCTTGTGAATATGCCCAAGCGCAATATAGTCAAAGCCGGAATCCTGCAGCGCCTGCACCCGGATCGGAATATGGGAGGCATCGCCGCCGTGGGCCAGAAGAATATGGAGATAATCATTTTCATCCGGCCGGATCCGGTCATAGCGCGCATCCGGGATCTCGCGGCGGTCATAGGAAAAACCGTAGATCTCGCATCCGGGGCCGGGAAAGCGTACGCACTCGCAGCGGCTGTCCGACAGAAAAGCCACATTGCGGGAAAATTCAAAGTCGAGCCAGGCGCTCCCCTCGCAGACGCAGTCATGGTTGCCCGCGATCAGCGCAAAACACAGATCCGGATAGGAGCTGAACAGATAATTCAGTTCCCGCAGCTCATTGATTCCGGGCGGATTATGAAAAAGGTCTCCGGCGATCAGGACCAGATCCGCCTTCATGCGGGAAGCGTCCTCAAGAGAATCCCGGAAGGTATCCCAGAGCTCGGCAGCCCTTTTCTTTCCCCATTCGCTTCTCCCGTCCGGGATACAGCCCAGATGTACATCCGCCATATGTATAAAGCGCATTCTGCATTACTCCCTTATATCGTCATCCCGCCCGCGGTAATAACATCCTGGCGTTGCTATTCACGGCCTTCCACACATCAGGCCTCACGCATATTCCACTTGGCAGCTTTGCTGCTTAGTGGAATAGCGTACAGAGCAGACCATCCTGGCAGGAAATATTTTCAGTCATTGAAAGTATATCATGGAATTTTCCTGCCTGCCATGTTATACTGTTTCTGTTTACAGGGCAGCGCCCCGGGCCGCATAGCAGGTGCCGGAGCCGGATCCCCAGTTATACAACAGAGAAGGGAGAGTATGTTATGGGAATGGTAAGTGAGTTTAAAGAATTTATCATGCGCGGCAACGTCATGGACATGGCAGTCGGTGTCATCGTCGGCGGTGCGTTCAATACGATCGTGCAGTCACTGGTCAACGACATCATCATGCCCGTGATCTCACTGGCAACCGGCAAGATCGATTTTTCCAACCTGTTCATCTCACTGAACGGTGAAAAATATGCCAGCCTTGCGGCAGCTCAGGAAGCCGGCGCTTCTGTGTTCGCATATGGAAGCTTCATCCAGAACATCCTGCAGTTCCTGATTGTGGCATTCGCGCTGTTTATGGTAATCAAGGGCATAAACAAGCTTCAGAAGCCCGCTCCGGAAGCTGCTCCGACCACAAAGATCTGCCCGTTCTGCAAGAACGAAGTTCCGCTGGAAGCTACCCGCTGCGGATTCTGCACCAGCGAGCTGAAATGAGATTAATCAAAGATTCAGGCAGAATATAAAACTGGCCCGGCCATTTCCGGGATGCCATCAGAGAGATGGGATTCCGGAAGCGTGCCGGGCCAGTTTATTATCTCAGAATCCGTCGGCAGCCTGCGAGCGCCGCAGCCGGGACTCAATGACGGAACACGATCTCCCCTGTCCTGTCATCCATGCTCTCTATGATCGCCAGCGACTCCACGCGGATACCTTTCTGGCGCAGGATCCTGCCTCCCTGCTGGAAGCCTTTTTCAATCACGATCCCAACCCCTTCGACTGTCGCTCCGGCGCTTTCGATCAAGTCGATCAGGCCGTTCACGGCACAGCCGTTCGCCAGGAAATCATCGATGATCAGAATGTGATCGTCTTCAGTGAGGAACTTTTTGGCGACGATCACGTCATAGGTGCGCTTGTGGGTGAAGGATTCGATCTTTGTCGTATACATCTCGCCGTCCAGATTCACGCTTTTTGCTTTCTTGGCGAATACCACAGGCACATGGAAATGCTGCGCAACGATACAGGCGATCCCGATCCCGGAAGCCTCTATGGTCAGGATCTTATTGATCGGCCGGTCCGCGAAAAGTCTTTTGAATTCTTCACCGAGCCGGTTAAACAGCTCCACGTCCATCTGATGGTTCAGAAAACTGTCCACCTTGAGAATCTCGCCGGGCTTCACAACGCCGTCTTTCCGGATACGCTCTTCTAATAATTCCATCTGCTCCCTCCGCTGTCCTGAATTGTCTGAAAAAATGCCATTTGCTGTGAATGCATTATAGCCTATCTGCAGCCATATGAAAAGAAAAAAAGAAAGGAGCGGCAAAATACCGCTCCCTTCCTGTATCCTTTTATTCCGCCTCAGTCTGCGCTGCTCCGGCAGCCTCTCCTTCACCGGCCGTTTCCGCCTCTGTGCTCCTGATGATATCATCAAGATCCAGCTGCGGCGCTGCTGTATACACGCGGTCATATGTGACAGCTGCAAGTGCTGCCGCATCCACGGTCCAGTCGGTATCCTTCTCCCACTCAGTATAGATCTCGCTGATCTTCTGGTTCTTTCTGCTCTCTACGATCGACTCCTTCTCCTTGTCCGTCGCCTCTCTGTCGAGGGCAAGATCTACATGCAGGATATAATAGTTGCCGTTGGCCTCCACGATGTGGTCAACCAGCGTATTATCCGCAAGTCCTTCCGTCGCCTCGATGATGGCGGCATCCGTATAGGGATCGTCAGCGCCGAAGGTAAGGGAGGATGCATAGACGCCTGTGACTCCCTCGGAAGCCTCGGTCTGCGCCTGGGCAAAATCCATGCCGCTGCTCTTCAGCATCTCCAGCTCGGCCTCAGCCATGGCAAGATACTTCTCTCTTGCAGCCGCCATGGCGGGATCTTCTGTCTCGGATTCCTCTTCGATGACAATCTCAAGCTCCGTATCCTCTTCCGTCTCAGGACTGCCGGCCTGCGCGGCATCTTCCGTCTCCGCGGAACCTGTCTTATCGGAAGCTTCCGTCTGAACCGCTTCCTGGACGGCGGTCTCAGCTTCCGTCATAAGAGCTTCTGCAGCATCCGCAGCGGTATTCTCCGCATCGGCTTCCGTCTCAGCCATAAGTTCGGACTCGGTCTCGGGCTCTTCCGCCTCGGTGCTCGGGACATACTCGATATAGGAAACCTTTCTCTGGGCAGCTTCCTCATCTGATACTTCCGTATCCACATCCGCGCTCATGCCGTCCTGGACATGGCTCTGGATCGTATAGAGCGTAAGCGCACGCTCCACGATCTCCTTTGTCGCGTTCATGGACTTGAGCACATCCTCGGAATTCGCCGCGAGAAAAGCGTCCGCTGCCTCAGAGATCGCGCTCTTCTCGTCCTCTGTAAGCGTTACGCCGTAATCGTCCGCATGAGCTTCAGCCATGAGCAGATGCTCAAGGAAGCTGCCGAACTGGCTCTTAAAAGTCTCACCGTAAGCCGTTCCGGTCCCGGTCAGGTCCATCTCCCAGACATTGCCCCCGCCGTAATACTGGGAGAACATCTGCCCGTAAGTCGTATCAAATTCCGACTGCTGATAACGGAACAGGAAATTCGTCAGATCCGCGTCCACTGCTTCCCCGTTCATGGTATATATCGGAGCGGCCTGCGCCGCTTTCTTTGAACAGCCTCCCAGAGACACCGCGCCCAGGCACAGTCCCAGCGCAAGCGCCATTCCTCTCTTCCACACCTTTGCCATAATAACCTCCGACTTTCTCTGCCGTTGTTTCAGCGGCTTTTGCTCTGATCCCCGCACAGAATTCTGCACGGCACATTACATAATTATAGTCAGTTTGCCCCTCAACTGCAACAAACTTTCACAGTTTTTTATCTGCCGTAAACAGCAGCTTTACCCCTGTTCTTCCGGGAAGAGAGATTCCTTCATCTCACGCAGCAGCCTGTCCACAGTATCCAGTATATCCTCCGCTTTTCCCGACCTGTGCACGATCGTATAGGAGAAACAGGGGTTCTTCCCGGCCACGAAGCGCATTCTTCCTTTGCAGGCTTTCATGAAGCCGACAAGCTTTTCTCCGTCGACCGGGGCTCTGTCGTACATGCTGAAACGGATCTCGTCTCCCTGCTGGGACAGGTCTGTGAGGAAGCAGTCATGAGCCCTGCTCTTGAGAAGGGCCGCTTTCAGCAGATCCCGGACAGCGCGGGGCGGCTCCCCGAAGCGGTCCATCAGTTCATCGAGCATATCATTGTACTCCTCCTCGCCGCTGATCGAAGCAATCCGCTTGTAGAGATCCAGCTTCTGCGTCTCGCTGGCAATATAGCGGTCCGGAATGTAGGCGTCTATATTGAGGTCGATGGACGTATCGAATTCCTCCTGAACCGTCGATTCCCCCTTCAGGCGCTGGACGGATTCATTCAGCATCTTGCAGTACAGATCATAGCCCACCTCCGACATATGCCCGCTCTGGGCCTTGCCCAGCATGTTGCCGGCGCCTCTGATTTCCAGGTCCCGCATGGCTATGCGGAAGCCGCTCCCGAGCTCCGTATACTCCCGGATCGCGCTCAGCCTCTTTTCGGCCGTCTCCTTCAGCATGCGGTTTCTGCGGTACATCAGGAAGGCATAGGCTGTCCGGCTGGATCTTCCGACTCTGCCCCGGAGCTGATAAAGCTGGGAAAGGCCCATCCGGTCCGCGTCGTGTATGATCATCGTGTTCACGTTCGGAATATCAAGGCCGGTCTCTATGATCGTCGTGGTGACCAGGACATCTATGTCCGCATTGATAAAATCGTACATGACATCCTCAATCTGCTGGGCACTCATCTTTCCGTGGGCGTAGGCGACCCTGGCCTGGGGGACCAGTTCCTCCACCTTTTTCGCCATATCCGGGATCGTGGATACATGATTGTAGACAAAATAAACCTGCCCGTTCCGTGCCAGTTCCCTGCTGATCGCCTCCCGGACGGTCTCCTCATTATATTCCATGACAAAGGTCTGGACCGGAAGCCTGTCCTGGGGCGCTTCCTCCAGGACGCTCATGTCCCGGATCCCGGAAAGGCTCATGTGGAGCGTACGCGGAATCGGCGTGGCGGTCAGAGTCAGGACGTCCACATCCTTCCGCAGCTGCTTGATCTTTTCCTTATGGCTGACGCCGAAGCGCTGCTCTTCGTCCACGATCAGCAGGCCCAGGTTTTTAAAGGAAATATCCTTCGACAGGAGCCTGTGAGTGCCGATCACGATATCGACCCTTCCGTCCCTGATTCCCTTCACGGTTTCCGCCTGCTCGGCCCGGCTCCTGAAACGGCACATCAGGTCAACCCGGACAGGGAAATCCTTCATGCGCTGCAGGAAGGTATTGTAATGCTGCTGGGCCAGGATCGTAGTCGGCACCAGGCAGGCAACCTGCCGGTTCTCCTGGACCGCCTTGAAAGCGGCCCGGATCGCGATCTCCGTCTTGCCGTATCCGACATCCCCGCAGATCAGCCGGTCCATGATCTTACCGGACTCCATATCTCTCTTTGTATCGGCGATCGCGGCCAGCTGGTCCTGGGTCTCCTCATAGGGGAACATCTCCTCGAACTCTGTCTGCCAGGTCGTATCCGGGCCATAGGTAAAGCCCTTTTTCCGGCTTCTGACCGCGTAGAGGTCCACCAGCTCCTGGGCGATCTCCTCGACTGCCGTACGGACCCTGGAACGGGTCCTGGACCAGTCGCTTCCTCCCAGTCTGGAGATTCTGGGCGTCTTCGACTCCGCATCCGCGTATTTCTGGATCATATCCAGCTGGGTCGCCAGCACATACAGGTTGGAGCCCCCGGCGTACTCAATCTTCATGTAATCCTTCTGGACGCCGCCCGACATCACCTTCTCCACGCCCCGGTAGATCCCGATTCCGTGGTTTTCATGGACCACATAATCGCCCGGCATCAGCTCCGCGAAGGAAGCCAGCGCCTTGCCCTCATAGCGCTTCTGTCTCCTGCGCTTCTTCTTTTTCTCCTGGCCGAATATGTCGCTCTCGGACAGAACCGCGAAGCGGAGCAGGGGATAGGCGTAGCCGCGGTGGGCGTTGCCCCAGGTCACCATAATTTCCCCGTTTTCAAGAACCCGCTCCGGGTTCTCCGAATAGAAGGCGGTGACCTCGTTCCGGGTCAGGTCCTCTGCCAGACGCTTTCCCCTTGACCTGGAAGCGCTGAGCAGCACAACCCTGTAATGCTCCCTGCGGTATCTGGCCAGATCCTTCAGCAGAAGTTCAAAATTACTGTTGTAAACGCCGGTTCCGGACACCTGGATGTCGAATTTGCGCTTCACCGGCCAGGGCATCTTTGCGCCGCTCTGCATGGTGAGTCCGACCAGGCAGCGCTCCGACAGGCGTTTTTCAATCTCGGAGACGGAAAAAAGGATCTTTGACTGTCCGGGCAGGACATAGCCTTTCTCCAGGCGGTGGCTGAAGCTGTCGGCGAATTCCGTCTCTGCCTCCAGGGCATGCTCCCTCACCCGGACCGGCTCATCGATAAAGACGGGCGCGTCCTTCGGGAAATAGTCCAGCAGGGATACGGATTCCGGGTAAAAATAATCGCAGAGGCCTTCCATAACCGTAGTATCGCCGAAGTCCTCCAGCCGCTCCTGCGCGTCGCCCGCGATGGCGCTGACCCTGGCCGCCTCCTCGCTCATATGGCTGAGGCGGAACTTTTTTTCCTGCTTCTGGGCTTCCTTTCGGATCTTTTCAAGCCCTTTCCTGTTCACATCGTCGTCCGTCACGAATTCGGATGCCGGATAGACGCAGATATTCTGCAGCTCCTCCAGACAGCGCTGGGACTGTACGTCAAAAGAGCGGATCGAGTCGATCTCATCTCCCCACAGCTCGATCCGGACCGGATTGTCCTCCGTCAGCGGAAACAGATCAAGAATACCGCCCCTGCTGGCATACTGTCCCGGCTCCTCCACCTGGTCGGTACGCTCATAGCCGATCCGGCCCAGGTATTCCCTTTCCTGGTTCAGATCCAGCTCATCCCCGACGGAGAAGGAGCGGATCGCGTCCACCCAGCGCTCCGCTGGCATGCAGTGGCTCATCAGGGCGCTCATGGTGACAATCACCGTCGTCACCCCTTCCGGGGCCGCAAGCGCTTTCATCACCTGCACCCTCTGCGTGGTCAGGTGCCTGCTCTGCACATCCGCCTGAAAAAAAAGAAAGTCTCTGGCCGGATACAGAAGTACATTTCGGTCAAAGATCTGGTAATTTTCATAGATTTCTTTCGCCCGAAGGTCATCCGGCGCCAGAATCAGCCGCACCGGATACCCTTCCGCCAGGCAGGCAATCAGATGCGACTTCTGCGAATCGATGCATCCTCCTGCCTGCAGCAGGCCTTTGTTTCCTTTCATCTGCTCCCTGAGGGCGGTAAACTCTGCCATCTCTGTCATGGGAGCATATAAAGCTTTTATCATAATGCCTTCCCTGCCGTATCTTCCTTCTCCATTTTCCGGTTGTACTCGTTCATGACGCGGTCGAGCGGCTGTGTGACCAGATCCATCGCGGCTTCCGAAGCCCTGTCAAAGGCTGCGGTCATGTCCGCCCTCTCTGAAAGCGGAAAACGCCCCAGCACATAATCCACCAGATCCATGTCTGAAGGTTTTTTGCCGGTGCCGATCTTCACCCGCAGAAAGCGGTCTGTTCCCAGCATCTGGATGATGTTCCGGATCCCGTTGTGGCCGCCGGCCGAGCCTTTCGCCCGCACGCGGAGCTGCCCGGGTTCCAGACTGATATCATCATAGAGGACGATCAGCTCTTTTTCCGGGTCGATCTTATAGAAGGACACTGCCGCCTGTATGGCTTCCCCGCTCAGGTTCATGTAAGTGAGGGGCTTCATCAGGAGAACCCTGTTCCCTCCAATCACGCCGCTCCCGCAGAGGGCTTTGAACTTTCTCTCCTTCACATCGATCCTGCAGCGGTCCGCCAGCAGATCAATGGCCTCAAAGCCGCAGTTATGTCTGGTCTTTTCATATTTGCTGCCCGGATTGCCCAGGCCTGCTATTATATACATAGTTCTGTTACTCCTGCGCCGTCCCCGTGTCTGTGTATCTGCCCTGCAGCAGATGCAAGGCCCGCCTGCTCCCGTCCCGGAATCTCCGGATAGCTGTTCCGGAGCTTAAGCCTTCTCTTCTGTCAGTGCCTCCACGATACGCGGGAAATTCATGAAATGGCTCGCCTTGACCAGGACTGTATCCCCCTCGTGAAATTCACTCTCCCGCTTTGCAAGAAAATCATCCACCGTGGCATACCATACTGCTTCAAGCCCGGGATCTGCTTCCAGGGCTGCCTCGCAGATATGCTTTCCCAGCGTTCCGATTACAATCAGACGGTCCGCGCAGCGAGCGGCGTATGCGCCCACCTGCCGGTGCAGCTGAATCTCATCCGTCCCGAGTTCCCCCATATCGCCCAGGATCGCGACGCGGCGCGTATCGCAGGCGCTGAGTACCTTCAGGGAGGACTTCATGGAGACCGGATTTGCGTTGTAGCAGTCATCGATCACGGTCATCGCCGGTGTATGGAGAATCCGGAAGCGCCCGGAGATCGTCTGCATGGACGCGATCCCCTCCCGGATCTGATCAAAGGTCAGGCCATAGGTCAGGCCCACCGCGGTTGCGGCGGCGGCATTGGAGATATTGTGAATCCCGGGAACCGGGACCTTCACCTCGAAGCTGCCCTGCGGGGTATCCATTCTGCAGAGCGACCCGTCAAAGCCGAGCGGCCGGATGTCCCCTGCGCAGACGCAGCGGCCCCGGAGTTCCTCCGGCGGATAGTTTACCCTGCTTCCGGCGGACAGTTCCTCCGTTCCCTCCTCCTCAGAGGAGACGCCGAAAAAGAGCGGTCTGAGCCCGTTCACCTCGCGGACAGTCCGCAGCTTGTCATCATTTCCGTTGAGCAGAATATGCCCCTTCTCCCTGACATAGCCGAAGATCTCGGTCTTGGCGCGCAGGACTCCGTCCCGGTCCTTCAGATATTCCAGATGGCAGGTCCCGATGTTGGTTATCACGGCCGTATCGGGACGCGCGATCCGCGCCAGTCTGTCCATATCCCCGAAATGGGATATCCCCATCTCCAGGACGGCGATCTCGTCCTCCTCCGTCAGCCGGAATATGGTCAGAGGGAGGCCAAGGTCATTGTTGAAGTTTCCCTCTGTCTTGAGGGTGCGCATCTTCCGGCTGAGGACGGAGGCGATCATCTCCTTGGTGCTGGTCTTGCCGACGCTGCCGGTTACGCCCACAACGGGAATGCCGAGGATATCCAGATACAGGGCTGCCGCCGCTCCGAGAGCGGTCTGCGAATCGCGGACCAGGATCCAGGGCCTGAAAAGCATCCCGCTGCTTTCTTCCCCGCCGCTTTTCAGGCAACTCAGCGCCTCAGGGCTGCAGAGATCCTCCCGCGCAAGTTCTCTCTCCGAGAACACGCAGAGGGCTCCGCGGTCATATACGGAAGCGATAAATCTGTGGCCGTCCGCCCTGGCGCCGACGATGGCCGCGAAGAGGCTTCCCTCCTCCGCCTTCCGGCTGTCTGTCGTGACAGACTGGATCTCCCGGTCCTGAAACGCATAAAAGGCGCTGCGCACAGCCCCGTCTGCCCCTTCCAGGCTTCCGGCCTCATATACATCGCTTCTTCCGTCCTCCTTCAGAACAGACAGGTACAGTGTCCCGCCTGCCGCTTCAGCGATCTTCCCCAAAGTCATTCCTTTCATCCTGTCCTCCAAACGCAGCCTCCGGCTGCATCTCCCTTATAGAT
>DGHP01000191.1:13896-18800 GCA_002392705.1 Lachnospiraceae bacterium UBA3845
ATAGATAAATCTTTTCTCCGGCTGCGCGCTCTTAAGCAGATCCCGCGCGGCCCGCATCCTTCTGTCTCTTACACGCGGCCGCGGACTGAAACCTCGATCAGTTTCTCGCACAGAGACGGGAAATCAATCCCCAGCACTGCCGCTTCCTGCGGCAGGAGGCTGGTCGGGGTCATGCCGGGAAGCGTGTTGGCCTCCAGGCAGTATACATTTTCCTGCTCATCCATCATCACGTCGATCCGGCCGTAGCTGGAAAGGCGGAGGGCGTGATATGCCCTCAGGCAGGCCTGCTGCATCTTCTCCGTCACATGTGCCGGAAGGTTCGCCGGACAGGTCTCAACCGTGGAGCCGGCCTTATATTTATTGACATAATCATAGAATCCGCTGAGCGGGGCGATCTCGATCACCGGATAGGCGACCCCGTCCACGATGCCGACAGAAAACTCCCGTCCCCTGATATACTGTTCCACGATCAGCACGTCCTCATAGCTGAACGCTGTCTCCAGAGCCTTTTTGTATTCCTCCTCCGTGCGGGCTATGCTCACACCGACGCTGGATCCTCCGCAGGCAGGCTTGACCACGCAGGGCAGCCCCACCTTATTCTCGGAAGGAGGCAGGATCTCCTCCCCGCGCTGAATCACGATCCCCACAGGAGTCGGGACGCCGTTTTCGCGGAAGAGCTGCTTGGTAAGATCCTTGTCCATCGCCAGGGCGCTGCCCAGATAGCTGCTCCCCGTAAAGGGAATCCCCATGAGTTCAAAAGCTGCCTGAATCTTTCCGTCTTCCCCGTTGGATCCGTGAAGCGCCATAAAGACCGCGTCCGCCTGCTGGCAGAGCCGAAGGACATTGGGGCCGAAAAAAGATCTCCTTTTCTTCAGCTCCTCCAGCTGCCCGTCAAAGCTGCGCGCGTAGGCCGCCGCGGCATCCACGTCATATTCTTCCGGGAAGGCGTTCTTTTCGTCAGCCCGCCCGTCTCCGCAGAAAACATCCAGCAGGACCGCCCTGTGGCCTCTGCTTCTGAGCGCCTTGCACACCTGTGTCCCCGATACAATGGAAATTTCACGCTCCGTGCTGATTCCCCCTGCCAGTACTACAATATTCATCCCTGTGATCCTCCCCTTTTATTAGTCCGCCCCGATCCGGGCGATCCGGACATCCTGCCGTTTTTAATCAGATATGATGCTGTCTGCCGGCGGTTCTGCTGCGCCTGTACGCACGCGCTCCTCATCATCAGTATGCAGAAGCTTCGGAAAATGTCAATTTTTATTTTTCTGTTCCCGTGCCTTTTCCGTCTCCCCGCTTCTCAGTACAACTGCGGAAACAGGCGGCAGAGTGAGGGTCAGAATCCCTCCGCGTACCGGACAGCGTTCCATTTCTCCGCTATAGGAGTCTGAATCCGAGCGGAAGATCCGCTCCATCTCACAGTCCATCGGCACGCCTGCCTCCCAGACCGGGATTCTGACTGTGATTTCATGCTGCGCGTTGTTGAAGGCGGTAACGATCTGTTCCTTTTCGTCAAATCTGCCATAGAAAAGGCAGTTCTCCTCCCCTCCCAGCATGCGGAGGGAACCGGTCCTGAGCACCGGATGCTCCCTGTGCAGGCGGATCACCTGGCGGTGGAATTCCAGCATCTCCCGATCTTCCCTCCCCCAGGGATAGGTGCGGCGGTTGTCCGGGTCCGTGAAACCGCACAGACCTGCCTCGTCCCCGTAATAGATCGTGGGCGCGCCGGGCCATGTCATCTGCATGATCACCGCCTCCCGCATCACGGCCGGGCTGACGCCCTCTGATGCCGCGTCATAGTCAAAGCGGCCGGCACGGGCAGCGATATGGTTGGTCCGTGTCAGGAAGCGGCTGTGGTCATGATTGGAAAGTTCATTCATGGCCGTCAGCAGAGACGGCTCCATAAAGCTGGCCATATGGTAGAGCATGGCGTCATGGAAATTCGGGTAATTGCCGACCTGCTCCGGAATATACGCATCGGAGTGCTTCTCCATCCCCGTAAAGAACCAGGTCAGGGGCTCCATGAAGGCGTCATAGTTCATAACGCTGTCCCACTCGTCACCCTGAAGCCAGCTCCTGCAGTCCCCGTAATGCTCCGCGAGAATCAGCGCGTCCGGATTCGCCTCCTTGACCGCGGCCCGGAAGCGCTTCCAGAAGCTGTGGTTGAATTCGGGAGAACAGCCCAGGTCCGCCGCCACATCCAGCCTCCATCCGTCGGCATTGTAGGGGGGACTCACCCATTTTTTCCCGATCCGGAGGATATACTCCTCCAGCTCCTCAGAATTTTCATAATTCAGCTTGGGCAGCGTATCCACGCCCCACCAGCCTTCATAGGAGTCGTTACAGGGCCAGGCATCCTCATCTCTGAAGATAAAATAGGATCTCCAGGGGCTCTCCGGGTCCAGATAGGCGCCCGCCGGCTCCTTTCCGCTCTCCTTATAGATCCCCTCCCGGTCCATCCAGCGGTTGAAAGAGCCGCAGTGATTGAAGACTCCGTCCAGGATCAGCCGCATTCCCCGCGCGTGAATCTCCCCGCACAGGATCCGGAAAAGCTCATTGCTCGCCTCCAGATTCCTCCTGTCCGTGACACGGCGGATATATCGCTCCGAATCCGCGTTCGTCTGATTTCCTTTCTCCAGAACCTGCCCGCCGTCCTCGACGATCCGGCCCAGGTGCGGGTCTATAAAGCTGTAATCCTGGGTGTCATACTTATGATTGGAGGGAGAAAGGAAGAGTGGATTGAAATAGATGACCTCAACGCCCAGATCCTGCAGATAATCCAGCTTCTTCCGGACGCCTTCCAGGTCCCCGCCGTAAAAATTCCCGACATCACAAGGCTCCGGCAGCCTGTTCCAGTCGGAGATATGCCGGGTATGTCCGCCGCCGTAGCTGTATTCATGGTCGAGCACATCGTTGCCGGGATCCCCGTTGCAGAAGCGGTCCGTAAAAATCTGGTAAATGACGGCGCCCTTTGCCCAGGACGGGGTCGAAAAACCCGGACAGATCCGGAAAAGAAAATGCTCATCCGGCTGAAGAGAAACGCCTTCTTTTGTATAGCAGACCTGGCGGCCCGGACCGTGTACCTCAAAGTAATAAACCAGCGGCTCATCCGTCAGGCGGATCTTCACCGCGTAATAAGCAAAAGCGCCTTCCGACCGTTCCAGGGCCATAGGGAGCTTCTCCCCGTCTTTGGTGCAGAAAAAAATCTCTGCGCGGTCGGCCGCGGAGGCGCGGAAGCGGATCGTGACCACTTCCCCTTTATCCGCCTCCATGGGACATACAAAACTCTCCGTCCCGTCGGAAAAAAGGGCGTCTGTATTCAGGATGCCGGGAGCATCCGTCAGAAAGGTTCTCTCTTCTCTCTCGTCAGCAGGATTCTGCATTCTGTAGCCTCTCTTACTGAAAAAACAATGCTGCAAGGCCCAAAATCATAGTATTCCTATGCTTCTGCCTGTGATCTTATATGTCGCTGCAGGCAGGCACACAGTGTGAAAAAAGGACAGCGCGCAAAACGCTGTCCTTTTCTCTTGGAGAAGGTATTCTCTTATGGGGTGTAGCAAAAACTATATAATGTATTGGGGTTTTACGTGATAATCTTATCACACTCCCCGCAAGAAGTGTGCCCAAACATGCACAATTATATCAATTATAATTGTGCATGTTGTACAGACAAGTTGCCTTTTCAGCATCCAGCGCAATGTTCATAGGGCTATCTGCCTGCTCGATTGAATTTTTTCCGCATCTTCGCTGCTTCTGTCAAAGGTACGGCTTCAGCTTTTTCAGAACAGGGCTTCGAACTCTTCCCGCGTTATTTTTTCCTTCTCAAGCAGAAGCTCCGCGGACCTGTCCAGCACATCCCTGTGCGAACTGATAAGTTCCTTCGCCTGTCTGTAGGCACTGTCGATGATCTGCTTCACTTCCTCATCGATGATGGAAGCGATCCGCTCACCGTACTGTCTGGTATGCGCCAGTTCCTTTCCGATAAAAATCTCGTCTTCGCTCTGTTCATAATTGATCGGGCCCAGACGCTCGGAAAAACCGTACTTTGTGACCATGGCCCTGGCGATGTTCGAAGCCTCCTTGATATCCTGGGACGCGCCCGTCGTGATATCCCCGATCACGAGTTCCTCCGCGACGCGGCCGCCGAGGCTGACGACGATGCTCTGGAACATCTTTCCCTTTGTATTGAACATCTCATCCTTCTCCGGCAGCGGCATGGTATAGCCTGCCGCGCCGCGGCCTGTGGGGATGATCGAGACCGTATGGACCGGGCCGACGTCAGGAAGCAGGTGGAAGAGGATGGCGTGGCCGGACTCATGGTAAGCCGTGATCCGCTTTTCCTTCTCCGAGATCACCCTGCTGTGCTTCTCGGTGCCGATGCCGATATGGACAAAGGCCTGGTTAATATCGCTCTGTCTGAGGTAGCTTCTCTTATCCTTGGCTGCAAGGATCGCCGCCTCATTCATCAGATTCTCAAGATCCGCCCCGGTAAAGCCCGCTGTCGTGCGGGCGACGATCTGAAGATCGACGTCATCCGAGAGAGGTTTGTTCTTCGAATGAACCTTCAGAATCTCCTCACGTCCTCTCACATCGGGACGGCCTACCGCCACCTGGCGGTCGAAACGCCCTGCCCGGAGAATCGCCGGATCCAGGATATCCACGCGGTTGGTCGCCGCCATCACGATGATGCCTTCATTCTCCGAAAAACCGTCCATCTCCACAAGGAGCTGGTTCAGGGTCTGTTCCCTCTCGTCATGCCCGCCGCCCATGCCGGTTCCTCTCCGGCGGCCGACCGCATCGATTTCATCGATGAACACGATGCAGGGCTGGTTTTTCTTTGCCTCCTCGAACAGATCCCTCACACGGGAGGCGCCGACGCCCACGAACATCTCCACGAAATCCGA
>DGHP01000191.1:18845-24689 GCA_002392705.1 Lachnospiraceae bacterium UBA3845
TCCACGAAATCCGAACCGGAGATGGAGAAGAAGGGAACTCCCGCCTCCCCCGCGACAGCCCTGGCCAGCAGGGTCTTGCCGGTTCCGGGCGGGCCCACCAGGATGATGCCTTTCGGTATGCGGGCACCCACCTTCAGAAACTGTTCCGGCTGGGACAGAAACTGGACAATCTCCGCCAGCTCCTCCTTTTCTTCCTCAAGGCCCGCCACGTCATCAAAGGTGACCTTCCGGGCATCCGGCGTGAACATTCTCGCACGGCTCTTGCCGAAATTCATCATCGCCGAGCTGCTGCCGCCGCCCTGCTGCCGGTTGAGGAACAGGATCAGGAACAGAAACATGACCGACATCAGAATCACCGGCAGAATGGAGGTAAAGAGGATCCCGCTCCTGGATACATTCTCCACATCGACCGTTATGTCATAGCCGCTCAGCATCTCCTGCGCGGCATTGACATCGGAGACATTCACCGTAAGGACTTCATCTTCTGTGGTCGTCACCTGCAGGGTACCGGTCGGGACTTCCTCATTCTGGATCACGTCCACTCTGGAGACTTCGCCGTTTTCCAGCATATGGACAAGCCTTGCCTGCGTGATGTCGCTTCTTCCGTTGAAGCTGTCGCGCAGCGCGAAGATCAGAAAGATGCAGATCATTCCGAGCAGAAGGTAAAAACCCGTTCCTCTCGAAGTCTTATTCAAACTGTATAACTCCTTTCCCTGGAAAACCGGCTTCAGCCGGAAATCCTCATTCCTTTATCCCGCGGCTGCTCCTGTATGAGGCGCTCCGCGCCTGCCGCGCCGCTGCCAAGTATCCGTTCATCCGGTGCCTGGTCTTGTGTGAGGCCGCCGCTGCCGGGGCATCCGCTTATCAGGCGCTTACTCTTCCGTGAGGGAAAGCACCCCGATATAGGGCAGATTCCGGTATCTCTGATCATAATCAAGACCGTAGCCGATCACGAATTCATCCGGGATCTGGAAGCCCTGATAATCCACGTCCACGTCGCACTCCCTGCGGTCCGGCTTGTCCAGCAGCGTACAGAGACGGATGCTGGCCGGCCTGCGGTTTGAAAGGTTCTTCAGCAGGTAGCTGAGGGTGCGGCCGGAGTCGATGATATCCTCCACCACGATCACCTCGCGCCCTTCCAGCGGCTCATCCAGGTCCTTGATCAGCTTGACGATGCCGGAAGACTTCGTCCCGCCGCCATAGCTCGACACGGACATGAAGTCCATGGTCACCGGAATGGTCATGCGTTTTGCAAGTTCACAGACAAAAAACACGCTGCCCTTCAGAATCCCGATCAGATGGACCACTTTTCCCTCATAGTCCCTGCTGATCTCATCGGCAAGCTGCTGAATGCGTTCCTCCACTTTATCCTGGGGAATCAGAATTCTGGTTGTCTCTTTCATCGTCCTTCTCTCCTTCTGGAAAGTCTGTTTTCCATGTCTGCCTGCTGCGGATACGCACAGCGCCCCGGGCTGTACCCGTGAACTGCCGGGACTTCTGCGGATGCGGAAGGAACCCTTCTTCCTTCAGTCCCCGTCCGGCAGCTGCTCCCCGCCTTCCTTCATCAGCTTTATATAAGGATCCCCGCTTTTCACCCGGGCCCCTTCGCTGATTCTTCCGCCCACTACCCACAGAATGTGGCTGCCCTGGGCAAGCAGGGGAATGCGGTCTCTCTTTTCCCTGGGGATCTTGCAGCCGATCAGATAATCCTTCAGCTTCTGTCTGCCGCCGGAAGCATTTACAATCAGGTAGTCTCCGCTTCTTCTTGTGCGCATGCACAGATACTCACCCATTGTATCATACGAGAGCCATTTCGTGTATTTTTTTTGTTCTGCTGCAGCAGGGCTGCCGGGAGGCGTTCCGCCCTGAAAAGCGCTTCCGAACGCGCAGCGGTATAATTCTCCCCCGAAGGTAAATGTTCCCTCTTCCAGGATCGGAACCTCCTTCCACCCGTCCCCTGCCGGGACGCTTTTTTCTCCCGGAGGAAAGAAGCGGATTCCTCCATTTTCCCGCACGGCCCGGGCCCCTCCCGGAAGGCTGACGGATTTTCCGCAGTCCATCTCAGCCAGGGCCAGCAGCTGCTGCACATGGATCCTGCCGACGTCCTTCAGGCTGCCTCCCGGCATCACGCCGCGGATGCACTCCCGCAAAACCCTCGCCCGGATCAGCGCATCTTCTCCGGAAAAAGGTTCCAGCAGCAGAAGCTTTGTGCTGTCCTCCGCTTCGCTTCTGAACATCTTCCCAAGCGCCTTCCCGGTCTGCCGGACCAGATATTCCTCCGTCTCCCGCTGCTGCTCCGCGGCCTCTGCGATATG
Organism: Lachnospiraceae bacterium UBA3845; assembly: GCA_002392705.1. GTDB lineage: Bacteria > Bacillota > Clostridia > Lachnospirales > Lachnospiraceae > Porcincola. The sequence goes on from DGHP01000191.1 coordinate 21,161, forward strand.
CTCGGCGGCCCTGCTGTTCAGTTCGTTCAGCTCCGGGAGGACACTTAGACGGATCCGGTTCCGGGTAATGTCCCTGTCCTCATTGGTCCTGTCTGTGCAGAAGGAGATTTCCCTCTCCTTCAGGTAGGCTTCAATCTCTCCGCGCGTTGTCCCGATGAGGGGCCGGATCAGGAGAATCTCCCTGCCATTTTCGCCTTCTCTTCCGAGACTGCGGACAGGACGGATCCCGCCGAGCCCCCTCAGACTGCTTCCCCGTACCAGGTTCCACAGCACTGTCTCCGCCTGATCGTTCATGTTATGGGCGGCCGCGACCTTATCTGCCCCCGTTTTTCCGGCAATTTTCAGGAAAATGCGGTATCTCTCCTCCCGGGCCGTCTCCTCCGTTCCCTGTCCGCGCTGCCTGGCCAGTTCCGGGACATGAATGTGCTCTGTATGAAGCGGAATCCCCAGCCGGCCGCACAGATTCTCCACAAAAGCGCAGTCCGCCTCAGACTCCGCGCCCCTTATGCCGTGTTCCACATGGACCGCCTCCAGCACAAAGCCCTTCTTCAGGGACAGCTCCCTGAGCAGATACAGAAGACAGACAGAATCCGCACCGCCGGAAACTCCGGCAAGGACATGATCTCCCGGCCGCAGCATCCCGTATTCGTCAGCCAGCTTCTCCGTCTTTTGCAGCAGAAGATCCATCCTCCGGCCTCCTCCCTGAACAAAGTTTTTACAGTAAAAAGCTCTGCAGAACTTCCGTTCCGCAGAGCTTACATCTCTGAACCCGGTCCATCAGCTGCCCGCCGAGCGGAATATGACTTCATCCGGATAGACAAAGCCGAACTTCTCTCGGGCAGTCTTCTCTATATACTCATCCGATCTTGTATAGGCACGGAAGTCCTCGATCTGCTCCGACCTGCCTTCCTCTTCCACGATCAGCTCGCTCAGATGCGTGATCTGGTCAGCCAGAGCAGCATTCTTCAAAGTCAGCTTCCGGCTCTGATATGCCATTACAACAAGAAGAATCAATACGACCAGCATGATCATAACCATGCCGCGCTGGTTGCTCCTGGCAACCGGTCTCTTACCCTGTCCGGACATAGTTTTTTTACCCCTTTTATCCCCTGATAAACCCTGTTCAACTGCTCCCCAGCTGCGAACAGAATCTTAAGAAAAATCAAAAATTATTTTAAACTGCGCGGGACAATTATGCAAGAACATTTTCTTAATTATCCGGAAAAGTCACAAAAATTTAAAGGTATCGAAACATCTCCTGCGCTTCTTCTTTGCGGACTGTCTCCTGTATACTGAGCACCTCCGCTTTCACGCTCCGGTTTCCGAAAGCGATCTCGATCACGTCTCCCGGCTTCACCGGCGCGGAAGCCCTGGCGGTCTTCCCGTTCAGCAGTACACGTCCCGCGTCGCAGGCCTCATTCGCGACCGTTCTCCGCCTGACCAGCCGCGATACCTTCAGATATTTATCCAGTCTCATGCCATTCCCCCTAAAAAAAACCGGGGATGATCCATCCCCGGCCGCATATCATATGTTCTGTAAAGAATGCCCGTCTCAGTTCAGGCTGTCCTTCAGAGCCTTTCCGGCTTTGAACTTCGGAGACCTGGACGCCTTAATGGTCATGGTCTCACCTGTCTGCGGATTTCTGCCTTCACGTGCTGCTCTCTCAGAAACTTCAAATGTTCCGAAACCAACAACCTGGATCTTCTCACCCTTCTTAAGTTCTTCGCTGACTACCTCTGTGAAAGCCTTAAGAGCCTTCTCAGCATCCTTTTTGCTCAGTTCAGCCTTCTCGGCGATTGCCGCAACAAGTTCTGTTTTATTCATGAGATTACTCCTTCTCTGTCCAGTGTATTTTCCCGTCCGTCCCCCATAGGACCGGCACTGATAATACTTATATAACCGATACCTCTGTTTGTCAAGCGTTTTGCCCTGTTTCAGCCCTGTTTCAGCCCTGCTTCAGCGCCTGTTCAGGGACTTTCCGCATCCTTCTCAGAGCACGGTATCCGCGTATACTTTCTCGATTTTTGCGTATCCGGCGCTCTCAAGCATGTCCACCTGGAATTTCGCGTTTTTGCGCAGCGGCTGTACGGTTACAATCGTCCCGGCTTCCCTGAGCTGCGTCGCCTTTTCAAAGACTTCCTTCACCCTGCTGCCGGCGCTCTTCATGTCGACCAGATAGGCTGCCTTCTCTGTCTCAGACGGCATCTTCCAGTTCAGGTCGCGCAGGATGGTCACGATCCGCTCGAAACCGATCGAGAATCCGCATGCCGGTGCATCCTGGCCGCAGAAACGTCCCACCATCTTATCGTATCTCCCGCCTCCGGCGATGGAGAAGGAATAGTTGTCAATCGTAATCTCGAAGATGGTCCCGGTATAATAGCTCATGCCCCTGACCAGGGTCGGGTCAAACTTCAAAGTCACTGAAGCGTCCAGCATGCCTTTCGCCGCATCCATGATCGCGGACAGATCCTCCGACATCCCCTGCGCCGCATCTCCGCCGCAGGTTTCACGGATAAAGTCCGTCATCTGCGTTCCTTCCTCCAGCAGACGGAAGAAGGAAACATATTTCTCCACGGATTCCGCCGCAAAGCCTTCCTCAAGCAGGTTCTCCTTCACGCCGTCAAGGCCGATCTTGTCCATCTTGTCCAAAATGATGAAGATCTCGTCATACTGATCCTCGGAAAATCCGGCATTGGCCGCCATAGCCTTCAGGACCCTCCGGTCATTGACATGCACGGTAAAGGCAGAGATCCCGACTTCCGCGAAGATGGTCGTCAGAGCCTTGCTCGTTGCGGCGATCAGCTCAATCTCCGCCATGATGGAGCTGTCCCCTATAATATCGATGTCACACTGCGTAAACTGGCGGAAACGCCCCTTCTGCGGACGGTCGGCCCGGAAGACATTCCCGATCTGGAGGGCCTTGAACGGAGAAGGAAGATCGTTGCGGTGGCAGGCGTAGTATCTGCACAGCGGAACTGTCAGATCATAGCGCAGGGCGCTGTCCGCCAGTTCCCCGCTTTTCATCCCTCTCTCCAGCTCCGCGCCCCTCTTCAGGACCTTGAAGATCAGCTTCTCATTCTCACCGCCCTGACGTCCGGTCAGGTTCTCGATATGCTCCATGACCGGGGTCTCTATCTCATCAAATCCAAACTTGGCATAAGTGTCCCGGATCAGGCCGAGCACATGCTGGCGAAGCAGCATATCCGCAGGAAGAAAGTCCTGCATTCCCTTTACGGGTGTCTGAATAAATTTCATCGCTTCCTCCATGGCGGCCGTCTGCGCAGCTTTTCGAAGCTTCTGGAAAGCTGACGGACAGCCCTGATCTTTCTCTGTGACTCCGGCTTTATTCAGGCCTGCCGCGCAGCGGGCGGTGAATCCTGCCTCCCCGGAAAACATAATCTTGTCTCACCTGAGCAAGTATACCCTTTTCATGCGGCTGAGGCAACCTTTTCCGGGCAGCACGCTCGAAGGGTTTTCCGACATCAAGCCGCTTTCTCTTTACGGGCAGCCGGACAGGCGCTTCTGCTC
>DGHP01000191.1:24810-26227 GCA_002392705.1 Lachnospiraceae bacterium UBA3845
GCTCCGGACCGCTTTCTTTACCGGCGGCCGGACAGGCGCTCCTGCCGCCTCTTCAGGGCCGCAGGCTTCTGCTGCGCTCCAGAAGATAATCCCTCCGGTTTCTGGCGGGGTCTTCCAGAACCTCATCCAGAAGCGCCTGAAGAACCATTCCGAGCCCGGGGCCCTTTTTCATGCCGTCCGCCAGAAGATCATCCCCGCTCAGGGCCAGCTGCTTCAGGGACAGACAGTCTCCGTCTGCCAGAATCTCCTCGTAGAGTTCCTTCACCCTGTCCATGTAGGCAAGCTTTTCCTTCTGCACTTCCGGATTCTGTCCCCGGATATCCGCGCATTTAACCTCCAGAAAGAGCGGGAAGAGATCTTCCCCGATCAGAACCACCGCCCTGCGGACTGCTTCCCTGGAAAGGTCCGGATAGAGGGAATGATTGCGGACCAGCTGTACGACGCTCCGCTCCGAAGCCCTGTCAAACTTCAGCCTTCTCATGATCTTCCCGGCGATCTCCGCTCCCGGGGCCGCATGTCCGCGGTGATGGTAGATCCCCTTCTCATCTATGGTCTTCACCAGCGGCTTCCCCATATCATGGAAAAGCATGGTCAGACGTAGGATCCTGTCCGCCCGCACCGCCATAAGCGTGCGGATCGTATGTTCCCCGACGGAAAAGATATGATGGGGATTGTTCTGCGGATCATCCATAATCCGGTCAAACTCCGGGAGCACCTGGGCCGTGATGCCGCATTTCCACGCAAGGGCTATCATCTCCGGATGCGGCGACACAAGCAGTTTCACCAGCTCCGTCTGGATCCGCTCCGCGCTCACAAGCTTCAGGGAAGGGGCGAGTTCCGCCGCCGCCCTGCGGGTCTCCGGATCCAGTTCAAAACCCAGCTTCGCGCAGAAGCGCACCGCCCTGAAGATCCTGAGTGCATCTTCCGTAAAACGCTCCCTCGGCTCCCCCACGCACCGCACCAGCTTCCTCTCCAGATCTCCCAGGCCGTCAAACAGGTCCACCAGGCCCTCTTCCTCATTATAGGCCATGGCGTTGATGGTAAAATCCCTGCGCCGCAGATCCTCCCTCAGGCTGGAGGTAAACTCCACCCGGTCCGGGTGCCTGTGATCCTCATATTTTCCGTCCAGCCGGTAGGTTGTAACCTCAAAACTCTCCCCGTCGATCCGGACCGTTACGGTTCCGTGCTCGATCCCCGTATCGATTGTCCTTGAAAATATTTTCTTCACTTCTTCAGGCTTTGCGCTGGTTGTAATATCCCAGTCATCGGGAGCGCAGCCCAGGATCATGTCCCTCACGCAGCCGCCCACCGCGTACGCTTCAAAGCCCCCGCGGTGCAGGCTGTCAAGTACCTTTCTGACTTTTACCGGAATTGTCACATTACACAAATTATGCATGTCAGAAAACCATTTTCCTTT
>DGHP01000035.1 GCA_002392705.1 Lachnospiraceae bacterium UBA3845
GATCTTAAACAGCAAGGGCTACGCTTATCTGCAGAAAACCTATAACGGAAACAAGAAAGTGATCCGTGAGACTTTCTGCGACGAAGACGGCAATCCCATCTCAATCGGCGGGTACGTTTCTGTGGAGAAGGACTATGATCCTGAGGGACGGGTCATCTTAGAATCGTATCTGGACGCGGAGGATCAGCCGGCGGTTCTTTCGGCAGGCTATTCCGCGGTCCGGAAAAGCTTCGAAGAGGGCAGCAAACCGGTTCTCACCGAGTATCTCAGCGCGGACGGAAGCCCGGCAGTCCTTAAGGACGGTTATGCGTCGGTCACGGACCGCTATGACGAAGAGGGCCGTATCATCTATGAAGGCTATCTGGATGAAAACGGGCAGCCTGTGATGACGGCGAAAGGATACAGCGCCGTTGAAAAGACCTACGATGCGGATGGCAGGCTAGTGAAGGAAGCTTATCTGGGAACGGACGGAATGCGCATCCTGTCTGAGCAGACCGGTTATTCTGCCGTGGAGTACAGCTATGACGAAAACGGGCAGAAGACGGGCGAGCGCTATCTGGATACGGAAGACGCGGGGATTCTGAGTGCCTCGGGCTATGGAGGAAAAGCCTGGGTCCGTGATGCGGACGGCAGGATCTTAGAAGAAGCGCTGCTGAATGCGGACGGAAGCCTGATGCGCGCGAAGTCGGCAGGAGCTTCGGGTAACGGCGCGGATGGAAGCCCGGCAGGTCAGGAAAGTGGAAATCTGGCCGGAGGGGAAGTTATCAGCCCTGAGGGCTATTCAATCGTCTGCTATTCCTATGATGAAGCCGGGAACAAGGTCAGCGAGTCTTACTTCGATGAGGAGCGGAATCCGGTTATTCCGGAGAAGAAGGGCTGCGCCCGGATTGAGCGGGAATACGATGAAAACGGTTCTATCCTGAAAGAATCTTACTTCGACGAGGCAGGGAAAGCCCTTGAGAAGGCGGACGGCTATGCTTCGGTCTCCTATCTGAGGGATGAAAAAGGAAATGCTCTGGAGACCCGCTATTTTGACGCGTCCGGGAAGCCTGTGGAAGTAAAGGGCGCTGCCAGAATCGTTAAGGAATACGACGCGGCGGGCAATGCCATCTCCCAGCTGAACTATGACGCGGAAGATGAGCTGATCCTAAACAGCAAGGGCTATGCCTATATCCTGAGAAGTTATAACGCGGATAAGAAAGTAGTTCGGGAAGTCTTCTGCGACGCAGACGGCATTCCCATGGAGGTTGACGGTTATACCGCGACAGAGATGGATTATGATTCTCAGGGACGTGTCATTTACCAGCGTTATCTGGACGGAGAGGACCAGCCGAAGGCTCTGGCAAAGGGATACTGCGCGGTCCGTAAGAGTTATGAGGATCTGAACAAGCCGGTCCTGACCGAATACCTGAAGGCGGACGGAGAGCCGGCGGTAATCACTGACGGCTATGCATCCCTGGTGAATCAGTATGATGAGGAAGGCCGGGTCATCTACGAAGGATATCTGGACCAGCGCGGCAACCCGGTCGCGGTGAGCAAGGGCTACTGTGCATTCAGCAGAAGCTACGATGAGAACGGACTTCTTCTGATGGAGGCCTATTTTGACAAGGACGGGGCACGCACGATCCCGGACGGAGTCGGCTATTCCGCTGTTGCCTACACTTATACGGAGAGCGGGAAGAAGAGGACGGAACGCTACCTGGATCCGGAGGATGTCTGCAGAGCAGGAGCTTCGGATTATGCCGGAAAGATGTATGAATACAACGATGACGGCAAGGTGACAAGAGAGATCTTCCTGGATCCGGAGGGATACAGGATGGCCTCGGAGAAGGAAGGCTATTCGGTTCTCCAACATGACTACGATGAGGAAGGACGTGAAATCGGTCGTTCTTATCTGGACATCAACGGGAACCTGACCGACGTGGACGGAGTGGCCAGAATCGTGTATTCCTATGCGGAGGACGGCAGCAAGCTGCCCGAAGAAAAGTTCGACCGGGAAGGGAATCCTGTGACGGAAGAATAACAGAAAATTGTTCTGTGCTGAACAGGTGTACTTGACTTTGGGGCTTCCCCGGGGTTAAAGTACACCTGTTTGTGCGATATGGCTTCCGGCTTGATCTTCGGATTCGGTGACTTCAAAACTGAGATCCTGAAACTAAGGGAAGCCAAACTGCTGACCGGCAGTTCTGATATGCATCCGGAAGGGAAAACTTCCGGATGTTTGAAAATCCCGGGGAGAGTTCTATGTTCAGGGATCTGAAAGAGAATAAGAATATACAGTCGATTATCCTTAATATGCTGATCGCTGCGGTGAGCCTGTTTGTGAACGGGTTCGGCATCTATCTGACCATCCAGGCGAATCTCGGCGCCGCGCCCTGGGATGTGCTGAACCTGGGACTGTCAAAGACTCTGCATATTCTGTACGGAAATGCTTCGATCGCCGTATCCCTGACAATTCTGGCAATCGATATCCTTCTGAAGGAGCCCATCGGGATCGCCATGTTCATCGACGCGGTGGTTGTCGGGAAGGCAGTGGATTATTTCAACTGGCTTCATCCGGTGCCGCCCTGCAAGTCTCCTGTGACCGGGATTCCGATTATGTTTGCCGGGCTGGTGATCCTGGCCTATACCCAGTACACCTACATGATCGCTTCCCTTGGCTGCGGTCCCCGGGACACGCTGCTGGTGGGTCTGGCGAAGCGTGTGAAAATGGTTCCGATCGGCGCGGTGAGCATCGCCCTGCTGAGCACAGCCACCCTGATCGGCTGGCTTCTGGGAGGCCCCGTGGGCGTGGGAACGCTGATCTGTGCCTTTGCCACAGGACCCGTAATGCAGATGGCTTTCCGCACCGTGCATTTTGACGCGACCAGTGTGAAGCACCAGAGACTCAGGGATTCCGTGAAGGTCCTCTGTTCCCATTAAGGAAGCCTGCTTCTGAGAAATTAAGAAAGCATTGTGTCTAAGAATTCCCGATGAAAAACGGATTCATCAGGGATTTTCTCAATAAGAGCTGTGCTCATGAAGATTTTATTAAGGTTTGCCGGAAGGGGCCAAATGCGGTTGAACTTCCGGCAGTTTGTTTATAAAATGATTACAGTATGAATCGAATAGCCGCACTTGTGCCTGCAGATTGGCAGTTCGCGAGACTGGCGGCCTTATCATAAAATGAAAAGCTGTGCCCGAGTATATGAGGCGCGGCAGAGTGTAGAGGTGAGGACAGGATTATGCTGGATCTATTAAAGGGATGCACGGTTCCGAACCACAGCTGTGTTCGGATTGAAGATAATGGGATTGTTCTCTATGTCGACCCTTACGGTCTTCCGGGCAGGGCTGCCGATGCTGATCTGATTGCAGTGACGCACAGCCATTATGACCATTTTTCTCCTGAAGCCATCGATCAGGTCCTGAAGGCGGGGACAGAGTTTGTAGCGCCCGCGGGGATGGAGCAGGATTTCGCCAAAGCAGGGATCAGTCTGGGCAGTGTTCATTTTATAAGGCCTGGTGAGAGCATGGACTACCGGGGAATCCGGATCGAAGGCTATCCTGCCTATAATACGCTGAAGCCTTTCCATCCGAAGAGGAGCGGCTGGCTGGGATACCTGTTCAGTTTTCCCGGAAGGTCGGTCTATGTGACCGGCGATACGGACGCGAAACTGGAGTGTGTGAGAGTGCACTGCGACGTGCTCTTTATCCCGGTCGGCGGGACATATACCTTTGATGCCCGGTCGGCGGCAAAGGTCGCGAATGAGATTCATCCTTCGGTCGCTGTCCCTATCCATTACGGGCAGGTGGTCGGAAGCCGCGCGGATGCGGAGAAGTTCTGCTCTCTGCTGGATGAGTCGATCGAGAGTGAAATTCTGCTGTGAAAAGGGCTGACGACGGCTGAAGAAAGCAGGAGCGGGAAGCTGCCGCGGAATAAGGCGGCAGAAGGAAGCGTGAGCGGGAAGCTGCTGCGGAAAAAGGCGGCAGAAGAAAGCAGGAGCGGGAAGCTGCTGCGGAAAAAAGTGGCTGAAGAAAGCAGGAGTGGGAAGCTGCTGCGGAGAATGCGGCTGAAGGAAACCGGGACTGGCTGCGGAAAAACCAGGTGAAGAAAAATGGTGTGGGGAAGGCCGGGACAGAGATAGATCGGGTGAGGGAGCATGAGACTTCTCTATGCAGAGGATGAGACAGCTATGGCGGAAGCTGTAGCGGATATACTGACATTTCATAAATATACTGTCGAAACGGTCGATAACGGACAGGATGCCCTCGATTTTGCCATGGAGGGGAATTATGACGGGATCATCCTGGATATTATGATGCCGAAGATGGACGGACTGACGGTGCTGCGCAGGCTGCGTGCTTCAGGTGATCATACGCCGGTCCTGCTCCTTACGGCAAAGAGCGAAGTGGCGGACCGGATCGAGGGGCTGGATACGGGAGCGGATGATTACCTGCCGAAGCCCTTTGTTATGGAGGAGCTGCTGGCCCGGGTCAGGGCCATGCTTCGCAGAAGAGAATCTTTTACGCCGGAGGTGATGGAGGCAGGAGACCTGCGTCTGAATCCTTCCGATGTGACCCTGTCCTGCGGCGGGCGGTCAGTGCAGCTGCAGAACAGGGAATTCCAGCTGATGGAAACACTGATGAAGAAACCCGGTATTTTCCAGAATACGGAAACACTGATCATAAGCGCCTGGGGATATGATACGGACGCGGATGTCAATTCGCTCAGGGTGTATCTTTCAGGACTGCGCAAGCATCTGGCGGCGATCGGTTCGAAAGCGGAGATTATATCAAAGCGGAATATCGGATATTCACTTATGTTTGTACCGCCGGCGGAACGGAGTTTTGGATGATAGAGGAACTGCAGAAGCGTTTTATCAGGACGACCATGTTTGTAGTATCAATCATGCTCGTCATTTTTTTTATTTCAATCATATCGGGCTATGCTTTCCTGAACTGGAGGTCAGACAGTGAAAAACTGAGCCAGATCTCCACGCACAGCTTTAACGGAGGACCCGGGGATTTGCAGTGGAACAGGGCGGCCGATTACGGGATTGCCCCGCCGGCGCCTCCTGCGCCGGGAACTGTTTCCGGGCAGACGGCCGGTGTGCAGGAAACTCGGCCGGATTCCGGGGGAGCCATCGAGAATCTGAACGGAAGAAGTCTTGGCTTCTATTTTGTCGTGAGCACGGACCTTGACGGCAATATTATCTTCAGTGATCTTACACACAGCGGGGACCTTACCCTCGAAGAGATGACGGAAGTTCTGAAGATAGTGGCCGCAGACTGCGGCGTGAAGCTGGCGGAGAAGCAGGTGCTACCTTCAGAAAGCGAACCGGAGACGGAAGCTGAAATAGTGCCGCAGCCAGGAGCCGCGTCTCTTTCAGCTGAAACAGTGCAGCAGCCAGGAGTCGCCGCAAAACTGATCAGGCGCGGATATATCGGCGGCTATATGTATGAGTGCAGTATGCGGCGGGGCAATGCGGTTGATTATTCTTTCCTTGACCTTACGGAAGAGATCAGGTCTGATGCACGGCTTATGATTCTGCTGATCATTATCTGCCTGGCAGGATGGTTTCTGATTCTGCTCCTTGTTATTTTCCTGTCCATGAAAGCAATCCGTCCGATCGGGGAAAATCTTCAGCAGCAGAAAGAATTTATTACGAACGCAGGACATGAAATCAAGACCCCCCTCGCTGTTATTGTCTCCAACGTGGACGTTCAGGAACTTCATACAGGCAAGAGCAAGTGGCTTGATAATATCCGTGCCCAGGCACTTCGCCTGTCTGATCTGACAAAGCAGATGCTTACTCTGTCCAGAATGGAGGAGGGAAGTTCTGCTGTATTTGTATCGACAGTTTTCGATGCGTCGCAGCAGCTGCTTGACACACTGAAGCTGTTCACGGAGAGTGCCGCCCTTCGCGGAATCCGGATTCTGACCGATGTGACGCCCGGAATTCTGGTCTATGTATCCGCGGAGCAGTACCGGCAGATGTTGGAACTGCTTTTTGACAATGCTGTTAAATACGCGAAAGAGAACGGGTATATCAGCATTGTACTGAAACAGGAGCGCAGGGACCTGATTCTGCGGATACAGAATAATTGTGATGTTCTTCCGGACGTGGATCCGGACCAGCTCTTTGAACGTTTTTTCCGGGCCGACCAGTCCCGGAGCAGGCGGACCGGCGGATCCGGAATCGGGCTTGCGGTTGTCCGCACCATTGTACGGAAAAACGGCGGGAAGGCGACGGCCAGTTATCCCGGTCAGGACCTTATAGAGTTCAGGATCGTTCTGCCGGTCGTATATAATTCGGGCAGGAAGCCAAAAGGATGAGAAGCGGAAGAACCTGTTTCTCCTGCAGGCACGACGAAGCAGAACCTGATTTCAAAATGGCCGTAAATAGTTATTTCGGACTTCACAGATTATCCACATTTTCTTGACAAATCGGACATAACAGATTCGTAAGATACTGTCAGAAAACGAAACGGGGAACAGAAATACAGCTGGAACCCCTTCGTTTATGAGATGACTGTGAAAAACAGATTTTACAGTACGGTCTGTTTTTTCGATGAGATAAGGAGGATCTGTCATGAAGAAAAGAGGTTTGGCACTTTTGATTGCGGGCGTTACGCTTGGAACAGCAGTCGGCAGTACTGCCCTTTATTACGCGAAGGATGAAGCCCGTCTGCAGATTGCGGGAGGTCAGAGCATAGAGGATGTGCTTGACCAGGATGATGAGGAGACTTCCGAAGGGGATGAGGCCCCGGAAAAGGCAGAGGATCAGGAATTGCCTGTTTCGGCTGAGACGGCTGATCTTTCCGGCACAAGAAGCATGGCTGAGCAGGTGGCGGCAGAATTACCCACCGGAGCCGTGCAGAAGGCTGACCTGACTGATGTGACGAAGGAAGAAGCGCTTATGTCGGGCGTCGCCGATGTGGCAGAGAATGTGATGCCTGCGATCGTCTCCATCACGATGACTTCCGTTCAGAACGTAGAAGACTGGTTCCGCGGAAGAACCTATCAGATGGAACAGCAGGGCGCCGGGACAGGCGTCATCATGGGAGCAAATGACGATGAGCTCCTGATTGTGACGAACAATCATGTAGTGGAAGGGGCTACGGAGCTGACGGTTTCATTTATCAATGAAGAGTCCTTCAGCGCGGAAATCAAGGGAACTGACAGCAGAAACGATCTCGCGGTTGTCGCGGTTAAGCTGGATGATATTGACAAAGACACTATGGACGTGATCCGTGTGGCAAATGTCGCTGATTCCGATGACATGCGTGTCGGGCAGCAGGTTGTGGCGATCGGAAATGCCCTTGGATTCGGGCAGTCTGTCACGACCGGCATCGTCAGCGCTCTGAACCGGGAGATTTCGGTCCGGGACGGCTATACGGTACAGACCTACGATGGACTGATCCAGACAGACGCGGCGATCAACTCCGGCAACTCCGGCGGGGCTATGCTGAATATGAGAGGCGAAGTAGTCGGCATCAACTGCGCAAGGGCAGGTCTGGAGAGCGCGGAGGATATGGGTTACGCAATTCCGACTTCCAAGGCGCTTCCGATTATCCAGAAGCTGATGAACAGGGAAACCAGATCGAAAGTGGATGCGGATGACGCTTCCTATATCGGCATCAGCGGCCAGGAAGTCACCAGTGAGGTGGTTGAACTCTATGGTCTTCCGGCAGGAGTTTATATCACTTCCGTAGGACCTGACACGCCGGCTGAGGAAGCGGGCCTTGAAGAAGGTATGATTCTCACCGCGCTTGATGATTATGACATCACAAGTATGAGCGATCTGCAGGGCGTCCTGGAATACTACGCGGGCGGCGAGACCGTTACGCTGACGGTCTGCGAGCAGTCTGACCAGGGCGGTTATGAGGAGAAGCAGCTGGAGATCACCCTTGGATATAAGTCCGATTATATGAGCTATGTGAGATAAGATTCCGGAAAAGCAGTGCAGCCGGATGGGGAAAACGCTGATATAACCAGTGTTTCCTCAGGAATACCATCCGGCTGGCTGAGCAGGACCTGATAAGGGTTCTATGCGCAGGACAATATAAAAACGGAACCGGCGGCGCCAGATGACGCTGCCGGTTCTTTCTATTCATGTTCTGCTTTTTCTGATCGTTTCAGGATTCTTTCCGTATAGCATTTTTGAGGATTGTTTTTCGGATTTTCGGATTATTATTCAGGATCCTTCTTTCCGGATTTCTCTGCTTCCTTTTTTCTGCGGAGTTCCCGGAAGAAGGAAGAGAGCATGCTGCTGCATTCCTCCTCCAGAACGGAATAACTGATTTCAACCTGGTGATTGAAGGAGGCGATCTGCAGCAGGTTCATGACGGAGCCGGCGCAGCCTGCTTTCGGATTCATGGCACCGATGACACAGCGGTCGATCCGGGACTGGACGATGGCGCCGGAGCACATCTGGCAGGGCTCGAGCGTGACGTAGATGGTACAGCCCTCCAGTCTCCAGTCTCCCAGAACCCTGGAAGCTTTCCGGATCGCGTTCATCTCGGCATGGGAGATGGTATTGCGGTCCGTATTTCTACGGTTATAACCACGGGCTATGATTTTCCCCTGGTATACGATCACGCAGCCGATCGGAACTTCATCCAGCAGCAGAGCCTTTCTGGCCTGCCGGATCGCTTCTTTCATATATTTTTCGTCTTCCGTCAGTTTTTTCATTTTCTACCTGCTGTAAAATGCGGAAAGAGTCTTCTGCTATGCCCTGATTGTCCGGTTTTGTCCTGAACAGGGCAGGAGTGCCTGACCGCCTGCCGCTCAGGGTCGTGTTTCGCAAAACGGCCAGCCCGGACAGGGAGGGTACAGAAAAAGCAGCTCATCTGAGCTGCCTTATACAATCTTTTTTACCGTGCGCCTCACTTCGACAGCCCGTCACAGACGTTACCTCCATAGTTAACTCGGTCCAGGCACCCTCGCGGCACACAGAAGGTTCTGCTTAGTGCTGCTCCGTTCCCGACCTGACACGGTTCACAGAGTTCTGTTGCGCAAGACCCGGACGTCAACGCCACTTATGAAGGGCAGCTCCACAGCGAAACTGCCTCGGATCGGCATCACCCCTGCTGTAGCGGATTGCAGGTACAGGGCACCGCTATCTCCCCGGCTGCACGGTAACCATTACTATACAGATTTTCAGCGGATTTGTCAATCGACAGAAAAGTGTGTGTGGTAACAGCATTTCTGAAAATGGACTTGATTCCTTTCGGTTTTGTGGTACAATTACTGAGTACCTTTTCAGGTGCCCGGTATGATGGAGAGATATCGAAGTGGTCATAACGAGCCGCACTCGAAATGCGGTCGTCCGTTTACGGGCGCGTGGGTTCGAATCCCACTCTCTCCGTTTCCTGAAGAACCGCTTAATTACTGATGAAGTCAGTATTTAAGCGGTTCTTTGCGTATCGGGATAGAGCAGCTGCTTCAGCGGCAGTCTCGGCAGACTCAGCCTGCGAAGGCAGCGGCAGCGTTTGCTCCGGCAAGCCTGCCCGAGGTAAGGGCCCAGCCCTGCGCGCATCCGCCGTAGGTTACATAGGCTTTGTTCGACTCGTTCAGGGTGCCCAGGGAATCGTTTCCGACTACGAATACGTTCTCAACCGGTGTGCCGTCTTCTTTGAGAAGGCGGATCCGGGTATCCACATCCATGCCGCCGCAGGTGCTGTAGACATAGGCTGCGCCTTTGATGCAGTAAATCTTTCCTTCTGTCTGGCCGTGGACATCTTCGAGCTGGATGTCGACGCCGATCTGGCTTTCAAGGTCTTCCAGGGAGTCCGCGATGAAGACGTCGCCATACTTCATGCCCATCTCCATGATTGCGTCGAGGTTTTCAACCGGTGTCCCCTCTTCATAGCTTCCGCCCTGGCCGAAGAACATGGGCATATTGAAGCTGAGAAGGCCGTTTTCTTTGATGGAGTTATACTCTTCCTCGTTGATCAGCACATAGTAATTTGCGCCGGCTTCCCAGGCGTTGAAGGCGATGCCCAGACCGTTGTAATTCGCGTCGAAGTCCTTTCCTTCCGAATCGATGAGCTGGTAATTCAGATCCAGCACCAGGGAGGTCAGAATGCTCTTGTCATCGTTGCTGTAATCGTCGGAGCGGATGATCGTGTCGAGCTGGGCGATGTGATCCTCCACAGCTACGTCTTCATTGTAGAGGGCGCCGCCGAGGGCGAGGCTCTCGCGGATGCCGAAACCGTCGCACTGGGTCATGCCTTTGGTGTGCCAGACAGCCCCGGTGTATTTCTGGGTCATCTCGGAATTGCCGATATATCCGCCGGAGGCGATGATCACGGAATCTCCATAGACCCTGTAGGTTGTACCGTCATAATACACAGCTTCGACGCCGGTGACATTGCCGTCTTCGTCCTTCAGCAGGGAAGTGGCCGTCAGCTCGGTCATGTAGTCATTCTTTTCATTCAGGCCCTTTGCCTTTTCCATGGAGTTCAGATAAGCCAGGTCTTTGGAGGTTCCCGTCGTATCTGTGTACATGGTCCAGAGCGGCCAGCCGTGCACATCATAGAAGGCGAACATGTTGTCCAGGAAACGGAAGTCCCAGTTCTCCTCAAGCCAGCCGAAGGTTTCGCCGGACTCTTCGATAAAGAGCTTTACGATCTCTTCCTTGGCGTCGTTGTCGGTGTATTCCATCCAGGCGTCAAAGAGCTCATCCGGATCCACAAAGGGTTCTCCGCCGTTTACTTCCACCTGGCGGGCAGGATTTACGGCGAGAGGGCCTGCGGTATTTGTGCCGTTGCCGCCGATTTTCGCCGCGGTTTCCATACCGAATACAGTCGCTCCTTCCAGAGCGGCGCTCAGATAGGAGGCTACGCCTGAGCTTCCCAGTCCCACAACGATCACATCGTAGCCGTCCAGTTCCACGAATTCCTCACTCTTTGGAATATCGGTATACCATTCGGAGGATTTGCCGCCATTCTCATCGATGATTTTCGAAATGATGGATTTTGCGGCATTGGAGGAAACGGTCGCTCCGGAGATCGAATCGACGGAAAGGCTCTGTGCCTCTATGATTCTCGGATAGAGATATTCCTCAACAGTAGCGTACTGCGGGCTGTATTCATCCTCATCCGCCTGGGTGGCAGAGCCTGCGCAGATCGTTTCGATCTTTGTTATTTCGTTGTTTTCAAATGTGACGGCAAGTTCCATCTCCTTCATCACGCCGAAGGAAGGGGCTTTTGCCTGGTAGCTGCCGTCCGCTACAGCTGTCTTTTCTTCAGAAGAGCCGCCGGAAGCTTCCGCCAGCGCCTTTTCCACCGCAACCCGGACCGCGTCGCTGGTGATGGACGCGCCGGAGACGCCCTCGATCCCGGCGCCCTGGCTTTCCAGAACCTGTCCCGCCAGGGTATCAATGGCTGCTCCGCCGATTTCCGGGGTTTCGTTGGAGCCGTCAATCACGACATTCAGGATATCATTTTCATCGACTGTAACAGAAACGCTCAGATCTCCCATGCCGGAAGCTGTTCCCGTGTAGGTTCCGGGCGTGTAGAGGCCCTCTGCCGGGGCGCTGAAGCTGAGAACCGCGCTCAGCATAAGGGACAGACCTGCAAAGCAGACTGCTTTTTTCATCATCTGACTTCATCCTTTCTTTAGTTTGATATGGGTTGACTGCGGGTATCAGATGCGGCAAAAGCCAAACGAATGTTACCGGAAGAATGCTGCTTTTCACAGCTTTTTAAACAACGAAGCTCAGGTCGGTTTCAGGCCGGCCGTGAATGGCAGCAGATTAATAAATATGCACAATCATATTATATGCGAAAAAGGGGATGATTGCATCAGCTTTCCTGAAAAATAATTCTTTACCGGGCGGCAGCTGTGTAGTATGACGGAACGGAAAAAGGACTGCCGTCTGCCCATTGGGAATATTGCCATTTCCCGGGACTTGTTTTATCATATAATCAGATGAATTGCGGGGTATTGCGGCTTTCTGCCGGATGGAGCCGGGATGTGCAGCTGCTGTGCATCTATGGTCTGCCTGATCTGACAGACGCATGCCTCTGCAGCGTGGCGGGAGGTATTATTCGGATGTAAAGGAGGGATGAAGATGCTGCTGATCGGAAACGGACGGGTGGTAACGAGAGATGCTGAAAATCCTTACCTGAAAGA
>DGHP01000127.1:0-11025 GCA_002392705.1 Lachnospiraceae bacterium UBA3845
GATGTGCCAGAGGTTGCGGTCGCGGGAATAGCCCTTGCCCATGGAGAAGGGAAGATTGATCCCGTGCTGCCTGCAGTATTCCATCTCGTCTTCCCGGGACTGCATGGTCCAGAGATCCGTCATGCGCCAGGGGGCGATGATCTTAATGTCCGGAGCCAGCGCCTTGATGCCCAGCTCGAAGCGGATCTGGTCATTGCCTTTTCCGGTGGCGCCGTGGCAGATCGCGACGGCATCCTCTTTGCGCGCGATCTCAACCAGCTTTTTGGCGATCGCCGGACGGGCCATGGAGGTTCCGAGCAGGTAGCTGTGCTCGTAGACCGCGCCGGCCTTCACGCAGGGCATTACGAAATCGTCACAGAATTCGTCAACAATGTTTTCAATATATAATTTCGCGGCGCCGGAAGAAAGAGCTCTTTCTTCCAGGCCGTCCAGCTCGTCTTCCTGTCCTACGTCAACGCAGCAGCAGATAACGTCATAGTTGAAGTTTTCTTTCAGCCACGGGATCAGTGCTGTGGTATCCAGTCCGCCTGAATAGGCAAGAACTACTTTTTCTTTTGCCATGGTCATGCTCCTTTGAAGTTCTTTCATTAAATAATAAAACAGTAATGTATCAGGCCTCCGCCTCACGTCCGCCTGTCCTTTCAGAAGATGTCCTGTCAGAAGACGCAGGCCCGGGCTTTGGCTGTACAAGCAGTACTATATCGCAACAGTAATAAATATGCAAGTCAAAAATTATGAATATCGGAATGTATAATGTATAAAATAATAATATACATATAAAATGTATAAAATATCGGGAGAAAAGTCTTTACATTCCCCGCAAGGTGTTGTAGGATAATCGGCAGACAAGAATGCATCTTATAATGGTACAAATTGCATACAGGGTGATTGAAATGATTAAAGCAGGTATAATCGGGTCCACGGGGTATGCGGGAGCGGAGATTGTCCGTCTTCTTCTGCAGCATCCGGACGCCGAGATTGTGTGGTACGGCTCCAGAAGCTATGTCGATCAGAACTATGCGGACGTCTACAGAAACATGTTCCGCCTGGTCGATGAGAAATGCATGAATGATAATATGGAAGCGCTGGCAGCGCAGGCGGACGTGATCTTCACGGCGACCCCCCAGGGGCTCTGCGCCTCTCTTGTCAGCGACGCGATCCTGTCGCAGACGAAGATCATCGACCTCAGCGCGGATTTCCGCCTTAAGAGGGTCGACGTCTACGAGAAATGGTATAAGCTGGAGCATAAGGCTGTCCGGTACCTGGAGGAAGCCGTTTACGGACTGTGCGAGATCAACCGGGATAAAATCGCCTCCGCGCGGATCGTTGCCAATCCGGGCTGCTATACAACAACGTCGATCCTGACTCTTTATCCTTTGGTAAAAGAGAAGCTGATCGACTTAAACTCCATTATCGTCGACGCAAAGTCCGGCACCTCCGGCGCGGGCAGAAGCGCGAAGCTTCCGAACCTGTTCTGCGAGGTGAATGAGAGCATCAAGCCCTACGGCGTCGCCACTCACCGCCATACGCCGGAGATCGAGGAGCAGCTTTCTTATGCCGCCGGTCTTGATTACAGAAACGGGGAGAGTGTGCTGATCAATTTCACCCCCCACCTTGTCCCGATGAACAGAGGAATCCTGGCGACCTGCTACGCCAGCCTGAAGGAGGGCGTTAAGGAAGAGGATGTCAGGGCCGCCTATGAGAAATATTACGCGGATGAATATTTCATCCGTCTGCTGGAGAAGGGGAATTTCCCGGAAACCCGCTGGGTGGAAGGGTCCAACTTTGTCGATCTCGGATTTACGGTGGATGAGCGCACGAACAGAGTGATCGCGGTGGGCGCGCTGGACAATCTGGTCAAAGGCGCCGCGGGCCAGGCCGTGCAGAATATGAATCTGCTGTTCGGCCTGCCGGAGAATACCGGCCTGAAGCTGGTGCCGCTTTTCCCGTAAGGGCTGCGGGTGAAGACAGGGACAGGAAGACAGACTTTTGCAGAAAACGGATGGATCCGGCATTTTCCGGATCTGTCCGGCATTTCAGGAGATTGGAATATGAACTATACAGATGGCGGCGTGACAGCGCCGAAAGGCTTCAAGGCAATCGGGATCTGCGCGGGAATCAAGAAGGACCGCAAGGACATGGCGCTGATTTACAGTGAGGTTCCCTGCACCCTGGCAGGTACCTTCACCACGAATCTGGTAAAGGCTTCCCCGGTGGTATGGGATAGGAATATAGTGGAAAAATACGGTTCCGCCCAGGCGGTTCTGTGCAACAGCGGCGTGGCGAACGCCTGCACCGGCGCCGAGGGCGACCGGGCCTGCGCCGTGACAGCCGCGGAAGCAGCGAAGGTCCTGAATCTGAAGCCGGAGCAGGTGCTTCTCGCGTCCACCGGCGTGATCGGGGCGCAGCTTCCGGTCAATATCATGATCAAGGGAACGGAGGTCATGGCGGAGCTTCTGTCTGATTCCCGCTCTGCCGCCTCAGCTGCAGCTGAAGCGATCATGACGACGGATACGAAGAAGAAGGAAGTCTGCGTCAGCTTTGAGCTGGGCGGCAGGACCGTCAGCCTCGCGGGCATGTCGAAGGGATCCGGGATGATTCATCCGAAGATGGGAACGATGCTTGCCTTCCTGACCACAGACGCGGCGATCAGCCATGAGATGGCCCAGAAAGCCCTCCTTGAATCTGTCGGCGATTCCTTTAACATGATTTCCGTGGACGGCGATACTTCGACGAATGACACATGCCTGCTGCTTGCCAATGGCTGCGCTGGGAACGAACGGATCGACCGGGAAGGTCCGGACTACGACCGTTTTCTGGAAGCGCTGCAGTGTGTGACCAGGAACCTTGCAAGAAGAATGGCCGCAGACGGAGAAGGGGCGCATGCCCTCTTTGAGGTGAAGGTGCAGGGCGCTTCGACGAAGGAGCAGGCTGTCACACTCGCCAAATCCGTGATCAGCTCCAGCCTGGTGAAGACGGCGATTGCGGGACATGACGCCAACTGGGGCAGAATCATCTGCGCAATGGGGTATTCCGGCGCTGTCTTTGATCCGATGGCGGTGAGCCTTTCCTTCATCAGCAGGGCGGGAGAGGTAAAAATCGCCGAGAACGGCATTTCCACCGGCTACAGCGAGGAAATCGCCACGCAGATCCTGTCTGAGGATGAAATCACGGCGCTGATCGATCTTCATGAAGGAAACGCGGAAGCGACGGCCTGGGGCTGCGACCTGACACATGAGTATATCAATATCAACGCGGATTACAGATCCTGACGGTTCCGGCAGGAAAGCAGATTATTTACGGCATTTTGATCTTGGCTGTTAAGAGAGGAAAGGACAGATGGGGCAGGAACAGAATCAGAATCAGGAGCTGAACCAGGAGGAGATGGACCTTTATCTGGACAAGGCCGCCGTGCTGATTGAAGCACTTCCTTTTATCCAGCGTTTTCAGGGGGCAACGATCGTCGTCAAGTACGGCGGATCCGCCATGGTGGAGCATGAGCTGAAAAAGAGCGTCATCAAGGATGTGGCGCTTCTAAAGCTGGTGGGCTTCAGACCGATTATCGTTCATGGCGGCGGCAAGGAGATTACCTCCTGGCTGAAGCGTTTCGGCAAACAGTCCGAGTTTGTGAACGGATTCCGCGTGACGGACGCGGAAACCATGCGCGTGGCGGAGATGGTCCTTAACAGAATCAACAAGGGGCTCGTATCCATGATGGAAAAAACCGGGGTCAAGGCCGTGGGCATCTCCGGCAAGGACGGCACGGTCCTCAGAGTGGACCGGAAGATGCCGGGAGGACAGGATATCGGCTTTGTCGGGGATGTGAAGGAGGTCGATACCAGGCTTCTCAACACGCTTCTGGACAATGATTTTGTGCCGGTTGTCTGTCCGGTGGGCTCGGATGACGGATATTATTCCTACAATGTGAACGCGGACGACGCGGCCTGCGCCATCGCTACGGCGATGAAGGCCCAGAAACTGGTATTTCTGTCTGATATCAAGGGCGTCTATTCCGATCCGGACGATCCGTCCACTCTGATCTCGGAGATGACGGTCCGCGAGACAAAGGAATTCTTAAAGAGCGGGCATGCGGGCGGAGGCATGCTTCCGAAACTGCAGAACTGCGTCGACGCCATCGAGGCGGGCGTGAGCCGGGTCCATATCCTGGACGGCCGGATCCCCCATTCCCAGCTTCTGGAATTCTTTACGAACAGGGGGATCGGAACGGCCATCATCGGCGATCATGAGGAGCGCTATTTCACGGACTGAGACCTGAGAAATGACGGCTGCTGTCAGCATTTTCCTTAATAAGACCCGGCGTCCGGAGCTCTGCGGCAGACCGGCAGAAACAGGCCGGATCTGAAGCGGGCAGAATCTGAAACAGGCCGGATCTGAAGCGGACAGTATCTGTAACAGGCCGGATTTGAAGCAGGCAGGATTTATTTGAGAAAGACAGGTGCAGAGTATGTCGGTATCGCAGAAAATTATGGACCGCACGGAAGAGGTGGTTCTTCACACATATAACCGTTTTCCCGTTGTGTTTGAAAAAGGGGAGGGCGTATATCTCACCGACGCGGACGGGAAAGAGTATCTGGACTTTGGCGCCGGCATCGCGGTTTTCGCGCTGGGATACGGAAACAGGGCCTACAATGACGCCCTGAAAAACCAGATTGACAAACTGATCCATACCTCCAATCTTTTTTATCACAGACCGCTCTGCGAAGCGGCAGAAAAGATCATCGGCCATACGGGCATGAGCCGGGTCTTTTTCACAAATTCCGGCGCGGAGGCCATCGAGGGAGCAATCAAGTGCGCGCGCAAATACGCCTATATGAAGGACGGTGCTTCGGACCATGAGATCATCGCCATGAACCAGTCCTTCCACGGCAGGACCGTCGGCGCGCTGTCTGTAACGGGGAACAGGCACTACCAGGATCCTTTCAGGCCCCTGATGGGCGGAGTGAAATTTGCCGATTTTAATGATCTGGACAGCGTTCTTGCGCAGATTACGGACAAGACCTGCGCCATTCTTCTTGAGACGGTTCAGGGAGAGGGCGGAATCTACCCGGCGGATCCGGAGTTCCTGAAGGGAGTCCGCGAGATCTGTTCGCAGAAGGATATCCTGCTGATTCTGGACGAGATCCAGTGCGGCATGGGACGCACCGGGAACTGGTTTGCCTGCCAGCATTACGGCGTGGAGCCGGATATCATGACATGCGCGAAGGCCCTGGGATGCGGCATCCCGGTCGGAGCCTTTGTCCTGAACGAAAAGGCCGCTTCCAGATCTCTTGTTCCGGGAGACCACGGGACAACCTACGGCGGGAATCCCCTGGCCTGCACGGCCGTATCCGCGGTATTCGACATCTTCGAGGAACTGGATCTGGTGGGACACGTCCGCGCGCTGACGCCTTATTTTGAGAAGAAGCTGGATGAACTGGTCGGCAGATATGATTTTCTGACAGCCCGCCGCGGAATGGGATTCATGCAGGGCCTGGTGGTCGAAGGACGCCCGGTCGGAGCGATCGTAAAGAAAGCCCTGGAAAACGGCCTGGTGATCCTCTCGGCAGGCTCTGATGTGATCCGTCTGGTACCGCCCCTTGTGATCACGGAAAATGACATCGACGAGATGGTACGGAGGCTGGAAGCTTCTTTCTGAGAAGCGCGGCTTTCTGCGCGGAGAATCCGGCCTGCGGCTGAGATCCGCGTCTGAAGCGGATTCCCGCAGCAATACGCTTAAATCAGAGATAGAATGTTAATCAAAAAGAGAACGCCCGGCATAAGGCGGCTTTTCTCTTCAGACTGAACAGGTGTCAGCTGAGGAGGAACCGTACCTTGTGCCGGGCGTTCATGATTTTATGAGCATTTCTGTCAGCCGCCGGTTCTGATTCTTTGAAGATCTTTGAAAAATTCCGGATAAGAGATATTGACGCATTCCGCACCCCGGATCTGAGTCTCCCCTTCCGCGGCAAGGGCGGCGACGGCCAGAGACATGGCAGCCCTGTGATCCATATGGGAATCCAGCTCCGCCCCGTGCAGGCTCTTTCCGCCCCGGATGATCATCCCGTCCTCGGTGGGCGTGATGTCAGCCCCCATTTTGCCGAGTTCTTCCGTCATGACCGCGATGCGGTCCGATTCTTTCACCCTCAGTTCCTTCGCGTCCCGGATGACGGTCTCCCCTTCCGCGAAGCAGGCAAGAACCGCACAGACCGGAAGTTCATCGATCAGCGTCGGGATCAGGCTTCCGCCTATGACGGTGCCGTGCAGGGAAGAGGTCCTGACAAGAACGGAGGCCGTTTCCTCCATGCCCTGCAGTTTTTCGTCCAGGAGGCTTATGTCAGCCCCCATCGCGCGCAGGACCTGAAGGATTCCGCCGCGGGTCGGATTGATGCCCACATTTGTGATCAGAAGCTCTGACCCGGGAACAATCGCGGCCGCTGCCATGAAAAAGGCGGCGGAAGAGATATCCCCGGGAACCAGGATCCTGCGGCCGGTCAGGCGGGGCTGAGGCTGAACCGTGATTTTCCAGCCTCCGGACTGCGGATTCCCGTCAGAGATCGGATTATCCCCGGAGAGGGGCTTACTGGAAACGGTTCCGCCGAAGGCTTTCAGCATGCGCTCCGTGTGATCGCGGGAGAGAGCCGGCTCCAGGACGGAGGTCTCGGAATCCGCGTAGAGTCCCGCCAGAAGAATTCCGGATTTGACCTGGGCGCTGGCAACCGGGGACTTCCAGCTGATTCCCTTAAGGTTCCCTCCGCGGATCCGGAGAGGGACGCAGCCGTTTTCATTTTCGGAACGGATTAAAGCCCCCATGGCAAGAAGCGGGTCCATGATCCGCTTCATAGGACGGGTGCGGATGGAACTGTCCCCGTCCAGGAGACTTTCAAATGGCTGCCCGGCAAGGATCCCGGAGATGATCCGGGTTGTGGTTCCGCTGTTGCCGGTATATAGAAGTCCCTGCGGCGCGCTGAGGCCGTGCAGGGAGCGGCCGTGAACCGTCACTTTCTTTTCCGCCTCGTCCGCCTCGATCCGGATTCCCATTTTTTCAAAACAGGAGATCGTGGAGAGACAGTCCGCGCTCATGAGAAATCCTGATATTTCCGTGATTCCTTCGCTGAGCGCGCCGAGCATGACGGCCCGGTGGGAGATCGATTTGTCCCCCGGCAGCTTTATCTGCCCGCGCAGATTCCTGCAGGGACTGATTGTGATATTCATGTCAGCAGACCTCCTTCCTGATCCTGTCAGTCGTTTTTGCTTACGACATAGCGGTGGTGGCGCAGGATCCGGACGGCGGAATCCATGGCTTCTTCTTTGTAAAATTCAATGGCCAGGGCGCCCTGGTCGTGTTCGCGGTTATGGACAATCCTGATATTTTTAATGGAAATCCCGTGCACCGCCAGGATCGTCGCGATGGTGGCGATGGCTCCGTTCTCGTCGATTACGTCGCAGTAGATGATATGCATTTTCTTCACAGGGCCGGATGACGCGAAGCTGAAGGAGTCGCGGTATTCGGAGGAGGCGGCGAACATTCTGTTGATATAGCCGCCGTCCCCGCTGCACATATGGTCTCTTGCCCGGATCAGCTGATCGAGAAAGACATCCATGACATCAGAGATGTTCGCGTGATTATCCACGCAGATCTGCTCCCACATCTCCGGGGAGGAGGAGGCGATGCGGGTGATATCCCTGAAGCCGCCGGCCGCGATCATTTTCATATGCTGGTCTTCATTGTCCAGATCGTGGACCGTATTGACCAGGGCGGAGGCGATCAGATGCGGGAGATGGCTGATGGCCGCGGTGATCCGGTCATGCTCCGTCCAGTCCATGATCATGGGAATGGCTTTCAGGGACCTGGCAAATTCGAACAGGCGCTGCGTCCATTCCCGGGGAACAAGCCTGGTGGGGGTAAGAATATAATAGGCATTTTCAAACAGATGGTTCTGGGCGTTGGCAAGGCCGGACTGTTCGGAACCGGTCATGGGATGACCGCCCACAAACTGCGCCTCAAGGCTGAGCCGTTCCACCTCTCTGTGAATCGTGCCCTTTACGGATCCCACGTCCGTCAGAAGGCATTCCGGGGAAAGGATCTTCTTCAGTTCTCTCAGGGCCGCGATATTGTTCTCCACCGGCGCGCACAGGAAAATGCAGCTGCACCCGGAAAAGAGAGGATCATCCGGCCCGGAACAGATCTCGTCGATCAGGCCTTCCTTTTTCGCATTTTCCAGTGTGGACCTTGTCCGCGTATATGCCATGATGCGGCAGTCCCTGTCCTGCTTTCTGAGATTGCCGGCAAGGGAACCCCCGATCAGCCCGAGGCCTATAAAGCCATATGTATTCTTCTGCATGAAAAAATCACCATCCTGACTGTTCTTTATCTGTTTCATGTGTTAAAGTATCTTTATGCATGAAGTATGCCACAGGACGGAAAAAATTTCAATCCATTGTTGACGCTCCCGGGCCGTGTCCTGTCCGACGCGGCAGCGTTTTCCGTCTGATCCGGCAAAGCGGCCCTTCCGCGGCCTGCGCAAAGCGGCTTCCGGTCCGGGGAGGAGAGGAGAAAAAGCCTGCCGCGAAAGATTACAATGCATCTGGCGTATTTGTATAAAAGTCTTGAAATTAAACCTGTATTTTAGTAAAATGTTCTTAATGCGGGCTGAAGCCTGAAATTCGTTATTGGAGGAATGAACTCATGAATGTATTTTCAACAGACAAAATTCGCAATGTTGTCCTTTTAGGTCACGGCGGCGCAGGAAAGACCAGTCTTCTGGAAGCGATGGCATTTCTGTCCGGTATCACCACCAGACTCGGGAATGTCGCGGACGGAACTACGCTGAGTGATTTTGATAAAGAAGAGCAGAACAGAAAGTTTTCCATCAGCACCTCCATGGCTCCGATCATCTGGAACGGCGTGAAGATCAACGTTCTGGATACTCCCGGCTACTTTGATTTCGTGGGAGAGGTAGAGGAAGCCGTCGCTGCCGCGGATGCCGCCATCATCGTCGTGAACGGCAAGAGCGGCGTGGAAGTCGGTGTCCAGAAGGCATGGAATCTCTGCGAGAAGTATAAGCTTCCCCGCTTCTTCTTTGTTTCCAATATGGATTTTGAGCATACTTCCTATACAGGTGTTCTTGAGACCCTCACCGAGCTTTACGGAAAGAAAGTCGCGCCCCTGTTCCTTCCGATGAAGGAGAATGACAAGTTCACGGGTTATGTGGACGTAGTGCGCCAGAAGGCTTTCCGCTATCAGGACAAGCAGAAGAAGGCGGAATGCCCGGTTCCGGCTGATCTGCAGGATGAGATGGAGAATTACCGCGCGTCCATGATCGAGACGGTCGCCGAGACCAGCGAAGAGATGATGGAGCGTTATTTTGAGGGAGAAGAGTTCTCGGACGACGAGATCATCTCCGCGCTGAAGGAGAATGTCACCGCCTGCGATATGGTTCCGGTTACCATGGGATCCTCGATCAACCTGCAGGGCGTCCTGATCCTTCTGGACGATATCGTAAGCTATTTCCCGAGCCCGGCAGGCCGTAAGATCGCGGGCGTGAACCTGAAGAACGACGAGCCGTTCAACGCGGATTACGATCCGTCCAAGCCGAAGAGCGCATTTATCTGGAAGACCATCGTTGACCCGTTCATCGGTAAATATTCCATGATCAAGGTCTGCTCCGGATCCCTCAAGGGCGACGACATGCTTTATGATTCCGAGCAGCAGTCCGAGTTCCGCGCAGGCAAGCTCTATGTCTTCGAAGGCAGCAAGCCGCAGGAAGTTCCCGAGCTGAAGGCCGGCGATATCGGCGCCATCGGCAAGCTGGATGCCGACACCAGGGACAGCATCTCCACGAAGGCGAATCCGGTGCAGTATCCGAAGTTCGACGTTTCCACTCCTTATACCTATAAGAAGTACGCGGCGAAGAACAAGGGCGATCTGGACAAGGTGGCACAGGCTCTGGCGAAGATCGCCCAGGAAGACCTGACCATGAAGACCGTCAATGACGCCGGGAATCATCAGACCCTGCTTTACGGCATGGGCGACCAGCATCTTGATATCATCATCAGCAAGCTGATGACGAAGTATAAGGTGGAAGCCGTTCTCGACAAGCCGGCCGTTGCGTTCCGCGAGACCATCCGCAAGACCAGCGACGTGGATTCCAAGTATAAGAAGCAGTCCGGCGGCCACGGCCAGTACGGACATGTCAAGATGAAGTTCGAGCCCTCCGGAGATCTGGAGACCCCTTATGTATTCGAGCAGATCGTCGTCGGCGGCGCTGTTCCGAAGAACTTCTTCCCGGCAGTTGAAAAGGGAATCGCCGAGTCTGTCGGAGAAGGCCCGATGGCCGGATATCCGGTTGTGGGCGTCAAGGCCGTTCTCTACGACGGATCCTATCATCCGGTAGACTCCTCCGAGCAGGCATTCAAGACAGCCTCCAGCATGGCCTTCAAGAAGGGCTTCATGGAGGCGGGCCCGGTTCTGCTTGAGCCGATCGTATCCCTGAAGGTTACCGTTCCGGATAAGTATACCGGCGACGTCATGGGCGACCTGAACAAGAGACGCGGCCGCGTGCTCGGCATGAACCCGGATCACAAGGGCAACACGATCATCGACGCGGACGTTCCGCAGAGCGAACTGTACGGCTACTGCACGACGCTGCGCTCCATGACCGGCGGAAGCGGAGATTTCGCTTACGAGTTCGCCCGCTACGAGCAGGCACCGGCTGATGTTCAGGAGAAAGAGATCGAGGCGCGCGCCAAAGAGAACGAGTGATTCCGTTTTCATTGACGTGAATCGCAGTTTCAGCGAGATTTCGCCGAAATCTGAAGAAGTTTTTCTTTTAAATCAGAAAGACCTGTGCTATAATACCTCGTGGGTTTTCGGAAGCTGTCTGTTCCGGGAACAAGAATCTTGTTTATGACCGAAGGAGGCCGTTATATGAAGCACATCAAGACCCTGAATACCAGACCTTTGCAGGATTCCATGAAGAAGGGCGGATGCGGCGAGTGCCAGACATCCTGCCAGTCAGCTTGCAA
>DGHP01000127.1:11056-11763 GCA_002392705.1 Lachnospiraceae bacterium UBA3845
CCAGTCCGCATGCAAGACCAGCTGCACGGTTGGAAACCAGACTTGCGAGCAGAACAAGTAAGAAGCAGAAGAATCGGATTTGTGAACTTCTGAACAGGTTAAAGGTTGTTAATGACAGGCTGTCGCAGAATATGCACCTGCGACAGCCTGTTCTGTGGTACACAGCACAAGGTCCGGCGGGATCCCATTCCCGGCGGAAGAGGGGGATATTGTTTGATTCACCGGTATTCGCTGAATGACTATAATATCGTCCTGGATGTGGACAGCGGAAGCGTCCATGTCGTGGATGATCTGGTTTATGAACTGATCGGGCTCATCGACGGGGACAGGAATCTGTCGGATGAAGCCGCTGTCTTGCATTTTTCCGGAAGATACGAAGAGGAAGAGGTAAAGGACGCTCTGGAGGAGGTCCGCGCTCTTGAGAAGTCCGGCCAGCTTTTCGCGGAGGACATCTACAAAAACGCGGTTCTGGATTTCAAGGCGCGCAAAACGGTGGTCAAGGCGCTCTGCCTGCATATCGCCCACGACTGCAACCTCGCCTGCAGGTACTGCTTCGCCGAAGAAGGCGAATACCATGGCCGAAGGGCGCTCATGAGCTATGAGGTCGGAAGGAAGGCACTGGATTTTCTGGTGGAGAATTCCGGAAACCGCAGGAATCTCGAAGTGGACTTTTTCGGCGGGGAACCCCTCATGAATTTTGAGGTCGT
>DGHP01000118.1 GCA_002392705.1 Lachnospiraceae bacterium UBA3845
TGGGCACCGGCTGCCTGATCCGCAGGGATCAGACGCCGGTGCTCTTTTTTATTGTCATCCGGAACTGTTTGACATTATAATATAGAACAGAATCTGCAAAAGATATCCATATCGGACGAGGACCGAAGAACCGTTGTAACGGAGGGTATCATCATCGGGAGAGAATATGCATACAGACCAGATCGCGGTATTAATACCCTGTTATAACGAAGCGAAAACAATCAGGAAGGTCGTAAAGGACTGGAAAGAGGAGCTTCCTGAAGCAACTATTTATGTTTATGATAATAATTCTTCTGACGGAACGGATAAGATTGCCCGGGAAGCTGGTGCGGTTGTCCGTTATGAAAGGCAGCAGGGAAAAGGCAATGTGGTCCGCCGGATGTTCCAGGATATAGACGCCCTCTGCTATATCATGATTGACGGAGATGATACATATCCGGCCGAGTATGGCAGAGAGATGGTGAATGAAGTACTGGAGAACCGGGTGGACATGGTCATTGGGGACAGGCTTTCTTCCACTTATTTTCAGGAGAACAAAAGACCTTTCCATAATTTCGGCAATTCTCTGGTACGGATCTGCATTAACGGCATGTTCGGCGCTGATGTAAAAGATATCATGACCGGCTACAGGGCCTTTTCCTATCGTTTTGTAAAGACTTTTCCGGTGCTTTCCAAAGGCTTTGAAATTGAAACCGAGATGACGATCCATGCCGTAGATAAGAGCATGTACGTGAAAAATACAGTGATCACGTATCGGGACAGACCGGAGGGCAGCGAATCCAAGCTGAATACGTTTCAGGATGGTTTTAAGGTATTGCGGACCATTTTCAGAATGCTGCGCAATTACAGGCCCCTGCGCTTTTTTGGATTCATGTCACTGTTCATGCTGCTGCTGGCGCTGATTCTGTTCATTCCTGTTTTCGGAGAATACCTGGCGACGGGCCTTGTTCCCAGGATTCCGACGCTGATCGTATCCGGCTTTCTGGTCATTGCGGCCATGATTTCTCTGTTTTCGGGATTGATTCTGGATATGATCGAGCAGAAGGATAAGAGAGACTTTGAATTCCACATATATGTGGCGGAAAATGAGCGGAAACGCCTTTTTGACAATTGAAGAGCAGAAGCGTTGCAGCGCCGGAACGGGAGGCGCCTGCAGAGACAGGAGGAGAACAAATGGCATTCCAGTCAGTAGATGAAATAGATACTTTCGGCTTTGATGACTGCACAGTGAACCGGATGGAGATCCGGGAGAACAGGATATCCATGGAACTGGAGGCGCTGATCGTCGGCGTTAAGAACAGTCAGAATACCCATTATGTGCGCAGCTACGCGGGGACAACGGATGTACGTCTGCACGGAGCCAGGCTTGAATCCGCGGTCAGAGAAGGGTTTAAGATGTATAACGCGGACAATGTTCTGGTGAAGGAAGAGGACGATGTGCCCCTGTCAGAGGCGGATCTGCAGGAACTGCTGGGGAATCTGGCCGGCGCCTGGCTGTTCCGGATGGATGTCCGGAAAGAAGAAAACGGCCGCTACAGCTGCGAGATGGAGATCGAGGTGCCCGGAGAAGATCAATATGATATATTGGGCAGCGAGACATACGAGTTCAGCCTGACTTATGACCAGGCGGTTTTTACCTGGGAACGATACAGAGGCCGGGTCGAAAGCTGAGCTGAAACTGCTTTTACGGGCAGAACAGGCGCGACGGAAGGCAGTTTCCGATCACGGATATGGCGAAAGGCAGGCAGACAGATCTGATATTGAAATAGTTGAAACAGCAGAAAAGAACTCCCGGACAGTTATCCGGGAGTTCTTTGTATGTTCTGCAGGATCAGCCTTCGCCATCCATCAATGTGAGGCCGTTAATGATCTCAATGTGTTTTTCCTGCACGGCGTCCGCCTGGTCGGCAGGAGCGGAAAGGTAATAAACATAGGTAAAGGTCTCGGTACAGATCACGGCGCCATGGCAGATTTTCTCATTGCCTTCTGCTTTCATGGTCCAGCTGGCGGTCCATGCTTCCGCCTTGGCTTCATCAGGGATATTCTCTTCAATGGCTTCCGATTTCTCCACGGTCATATCACTGATATCGGTCATGCCGCTGCCACTGAGAACACTGGTCAGATAAGCGGATACCAGAGATGTGCTGTCGGTGTTCCCGGTAGCGCCGTCTGCCGCTTCTTCACCGGAATCGGCAGGTTCAGCGGCGGCTTCCTCTCCGGTTGCGCTGCCGGCGGCGTTTTCCGTGTAGGTGAGCCGGCCTGTGTAAGCGCTGTTTACAACAGTAACGCCGTCTGCGGTCAGATCCTCATAATAATAGGATCCATCCTCATTCATTTCCGCCCGCACATTGCTCAGGTCTTCAAAAACAGCACCTGCATAGACGGAGTACCGGGAGGCGGCCGCACTGATTTCTTCCGTTGCGCCTTCTTCTGCGGTTTCCTGAGGTTCTTCCTCTACAGCGGGTTCCTCAGTTTCCTGAGATTCTTCCTCGACAGTGGTCTCTGTGGTTTCCTGATCCTCTTCCTCTGCAGTTTCTTCTGCAGGTTCGGTATCGTCCGCGTTTTCATCCACGGCAGCGGCTTCCGTACTCTCTGTGTCGTCTGTCATGTCCAGGAAGGATACGGAAACATAACCTTCCTCCCCGTCTTCTGTACGGACCTTTGCCCATTCGCCGTCAATGGACAGAACCGTGACAGTGTCTCCATTATAAAGGTAAGCGACGATATCAT
This sequence comes from Lachnospiraceae bacterium UBA3845, assembly GCA_002392705.1. Taxonomy (GTDB): domain Bacteria; phylum Bacillota; class Clostridia; order Lachnospirales; family Lachnospiraceae; genus Porcincola. The sequence continues at coordinate 2,731 of DGHP01000118.1, forward strand.
AATTGGCGCCCGGGCCGGAACGGACACGGAGTCTTCCGCTGGTCGTAGAGATGGTGGCGGTTCCTTCTGCTTCCTGTGCAGCTGTTTCGCCTTCGGTGGGATTTTCGCTTTCAGCCTGTGTATCGGTTTCCGGGGCAGGGGCCTCTTCGATATTCAGGAATTCAACAGAAGTGTAGCCTTCCTGGCCGTCCGCAGTGCGGATCTTAGCCCAATCACCTTCTACGGAAAGTACGGTGACGGTGTCACCGTCATTCAGATAAGCTACAATATCATAGTCGGCACCGGGGCCGGAACGGACGCGGAGTCTGCCGTTGGAAGTAGAGACGGCAGCGCTCCTTTCACCTTCTGCCGGCGTCGCGGTCTCTGCCGATGCTGCTTCTTCCACAGTCGAGGCAGTCGACGCGGAGTCTGCCGGTTCCGTGGCAGCTGTCTGGGAAGCGTCGGAGGCCGTGGCGGAAGTATCGGCGGTATCCGCTTCATTCATCTGCAGAAATGCGGTAGATACAAAGCCTTCCTGTCCGTCTGCAGTGCGGATCTGTGCCCATTCTCCCTCTACGGAAAGGACCGTAACAGTATCTCCGTTATTCAGATAGGTTACGATATCATAATTGGCGCCGGGGCCGGAACGAACACGGAGCCTGCCGCTGTTCGTTACGATCGTGGCGGTTGTTTCTGTCTGCCCTTCCGCGGATGCGGCGGCCGCGCTTTCCTCTGTACTCTGCGCCTGTGCTTCTTCGGTCCTGCCGGTGCCGTCTGCAGTGCTGCTCCCGTCATCGGCTGCGGCTGCGGTTCCGGACGTTTCTCCGGCAGACGCTGCTGCGGAAGTGGAAGATTCTTCCGGAGCAGTTGTTGCTGAATAACTGCTGCATCCGGAGACGATCAGGGCGGCTGCAAGCAGAGCTGTGACCAGACCGGATAAGTGTTTTTTAATCAATACTGCATTCCTCCTGTATTTCTTTTGGAAAATGTAATTGTGATTTCAAATTATAATAGCTCTAATCTGACAGTATACAGTATTCAGAGGAGAAAAGTCACCCTGAATTCTGAATATTTTACGATTTTTTTACAGACTTGTTTAATATTTGTTGCGCCAAACCGGCAGATCCGGGGATTCCGACAGCAGAGAATCATGCTATACTGGAGAAAAGGAATATATCCGGAAATAGAACGGGGCTAAAAAAAACGGTGGAGATTCCTTTCCGGGAACAGTGTTCACAGTTTGCCAGTATATTAGAAAGGGAGCAGGATGCCGCACGGACATCCTCCGGGGATAAGGATGGAATATAAGCTTAAGAGAGTGGGCAGAGAACTGGTCATGCCCGGTAAAGTGATTGATTTTTACAGGGATACTATGGAACTGCCGGATGGCAGGATTGAGAAATGGGATTATATTGATCATAAACGCGGCGGTGCCTGCATTGTACCTGTATTGCCGGACGGCAGGATTCTGATGATCCATCAGTACCGTCCCGCGATCGACAGGGAGACACTGGAACTTCCGGCAGGCGCAAGAGACAGCATACAGGAGGATACGGCGGTTACGGCAGCCAGAGAGCTGGAGGAAGAGACAGGCTACAGAAGCGATAAGATCACGCTCCTTCTGAAACTGAGATCGGCGGTGGCATATTGCAGTGAATTTACGGATGTGTATCTGGCAGAGGATCTGATTCCCATAGGCGGCCAGCATCTGGATGAGGCTGAAGAAATCCGGATTGAGGCTTTTGATCTGGATACCCTGCTTGAAAAAATCTATAGCGGGCAGATTCAGGATGCCAAGACTGCGGCCGGAATCCTGGCCTACAGCACACGCCTGTATAAAGAAGGAAAATAAAGCAGGGGCAGGGGAAAAGGCGGATTCGCAGCCGGGAGCAAATCGTCAGACAATATAAAAACAGAAAAAATATTGTGCGAAAAGAAAAATAGCGGTTGACAAAAACCCCTGGTTTGGATAGTATATTACTTGTCTGTTGCAGGAATGCGCAGGCAGGTATAAATGCGATAGTAGTACAGTTGGTAGTACGCCACCTTGCCAAGGTGGAGGTCGCGAGTTCGAGCCTCGTCTATCGCTCTGAAGCGGAAGTCCGGAAAACGCCGGGTTTCCGCTGTTTTTTTGATTTAACA
>DGHP01000007.1:0-15913 GCA_002392705.1 Lachnospiraceae bacterium UBA3845
TCGCCGCCGGAAGCGACATTCTGGAGCGGCTTTAGCGGCATCCCGGGATTGGTGGAGATCAGGAAGATCGCCTCGTCCGCCCCGTTCGCAGTGGGGGCATCCAGCTGCTTCAGGCTGATCTCGAACTGTACATCCAGAAAATTCAGTTCCCTCAAAGACCGGGTGATCCGCTCCTTAAGCTCCGCTGCAAAATCCTGCCGGATCCGGGAGATCTCATCGCAGGCTTCTTTCAGAATCGACCGGCTCCTGTCCCTTTTCTTCTTCAGATCTTCCACATAGGCATCATAATTCTCCAGGCGGTCCAGCTCCTTTAACTGCCTGTTCCGGTAGGCAAGAATATCCCTTATCTCCCTGCCGTACTTGGATTTCAGCCGGTTGATCAGGTCGAGCCTTGCGCCGATCTCGTTCAGCTCCTGTTCATCATAGATGAAACCGTCGATATAATCCGCCAGGGAACGGGAAAAATCATTCATCAGGTCCTCGATCTGCGCCATCTCATCCGACAGGCCCTGAAGATCCCCGTCCAGGGAGGCGACTGACACCAGGGCCCTGGAGACTCTTGAAAGCTTTGCCATCGCTCCGTCATCCCCGTCGGTCAGGCTCTCCGCCTCCGCGAGGGTCTCCTGTATCTTCTGCGCGTGGGACAGAATCCGGAAACGGTTCTCCAGTTCCCCGTCCTCCCCTTCCCGAAGAGACGCCTCGTCGATCTCATTGATCTCATAGGAAAGAAAATCAATCTGTTTCAGGCGCTCCTTCTCATCGGACAGAGCTTCCTTCAGTTCTCTCTGCGTCTCAGACCAGACCTGAAATGCCTCCGCACAGCGCTTCTTCGGCTCCCTGATTCTGTCCGCGGCGTAGTCATCCACCAGGGCCAGGTGATAGCGGGGATAGAGAAGGGACTGGTGTTCATGCTGGCCGTACAGATCAATCAGATCCGTCGCGATCTCCCTGACCGTCCCGGCCGGGACCGTTTCCCCGTTGACCCGGCTGACGCTCCGGCCTTTCTGGTAGCGCCTGCTGATGATCACCTCATCATCCATACAGGGCAGGCCCGCCTTTTCAAGCTTCTCCCGGACCTTCCCGGAGCCTGTCTCAAAAGTAAGCTCAACCAGGGCGTAATCGCTGTCCTCCTTGAGATAATCCCGGAAGGACTGAAGTCCCAGCGCGACGTTGATCGATCCGATCACGATCGACTTGCCTGCCCCGGTTTCACCGGTGAGGATATTCAGGCCATCCTCCAGTTCCAGTTCCTCCTCCTCGATCAGAGCCATATTTTTTACATGAAGACTTCTAAGCATAACCCTTACCTGTACTCTCTCCTGCCCCGCCGCCGTAGGGCGCCGCGCGTCACCGCATATTCCCGCGCAGCCTGCCTGTCCGCAGTCAGGAATGAAGACAGCCGGCTGTGACAAGCCGGCCGCCAAAAATCTTTTCCGCAGTCCGGCTTACGGATCCGGTCCCGCAGTCAGTATTCTTATTTCTTTTCTTATCTGGAGACCACCCTGCGGATGTTCTCCATCACAGCCGGAGCATCCTCCGGGTTGTGAATGGCACAGAAGATCGTATCATCTCCCGCGATGCAGCCTGCCACCTCCGTCCATTTCATGGCATCCAGCGCTGCCGCGACCGCCATGGCCATTCCGGACACAGTCCGGATGACAAGCAGATTGCCCGCAACATCCATCGTCAGGAAGCCGTCCTGGAGCACTCTGAGATACTTCTCATTCATTCCGGCAGGGCCGGACTGCATAACAGCGTATTTCTGCCTGCCGTTGCTGACAGAAATCTTTGTAAGCTTCAGTTCCCTGATATCCCGCGATATCGTAGCCTGCGTAACGCGAAATCCCTCTTCTTTCAGGTACCTTGCCAGTTCCTCCTGTGTTTCAATGTCATACCGGTTAATCAGATCGATAATCTTGGCATGTCTACCAATCTTCATCTTTTCTTCCTTCTTTCGAATCTGGATTAATATCTGGTTCCGGGATTATGACGGGTAATGTTTCTGACTCATCCTGGATCAGAATTTGCTGTCTGACTGTCTCCTGCCGCCGGAAGAATCCCTCCTTATCCATCCCGGCCGCTTATACTGGCTATTTGAGCTTCTCCCTCAGAATCTCAACAAAACTGGTATGTTTAATCTTGACTAAACGTGTCTTCTGTTCTGTTTTCATGATTCGGATGCGGCTTCCGGATTCCAGTGATAAGGATGTGTCACCGTCAAAAACCACTCTGGCCGTATTTTCTTCCGGAACATTGCTGTCCGCCAGTTCTACGGTAACGGCAACATTGTCGGGAAGGATAACCGGCCTGGAAGCAAGGGTATGCGGTGCCAGCGCCGTCAGAAGAATCAGAGAAGCATCCGGTGCCACGATCGGGCCTCCTGCTGAAAGGCTGTAGCCGGTCGAACCCGTCGGTGTAGAAACGATGATCCCGTCCGCACGGTAGGAACACAGAAAAACGTCATCAACGAATATGTGAAAATCAACAACCCGCAGTCTCCCTCTGCGGGCAATCACTATATCATTGAGCGCGATATCAGTCATCAGAATATGATCCCGGTAACTGACCGTTCCTCCGATCATCATCCGATCCTCTATCGAATAATCTCCTTCTATTAACTTATCCAGCGCCATCTGGATATTCTGACAGTCTATTTCGGCGAGATACCCCAGCGTCCCCAGGTTAATGCCCAGGAGCGGAAGCCCTGTATCCAGCAGATCTCTGGAAGCCTGCAGAAGTGTCCCGTCCCCGCCAAGGACCAGAACACAGTCCACACCATCCGGAATCGACGCGGCGTCTGTATATTTATAGCCCGTTCCGGAAGAAGCAGTGTTACATTCCTGAACATAACATATTTTCCCTTTTTCTTCCAGATACTTTTGTATAAATTCTGTCGTTTTTGCATTTGCATCCTTTTGAGGATTCGTTATAACAAAGAATTTATCCATCTTTTGTCACAATACCTCCTCTTCCGGAGCTTCCCTGTCAAGTTTTTCATGCGCCATTAAGACTGTATCCTTTATGCAGTTTTCCATATCAAAGGAAGAAGCCGCATCCTCCCTCCGCGTCAGATAGAGCAGGTACTCTATATTCCCTTCCGGCCCCCTGACAGGAGAATAGGTCAGTCCCAGAACGGTCAGTCCTGCCGTCGGCGCGAAGCTGCATACGCTCCGGATCACATCCTCATGCACGGAACGGTCACGGACGACGCCCTTCTTCCCCACCAGGTCCTTTCCGGCCTCAAACTGCGGCTTGATCAGGGCGGCAATCTCACCGTCCTCCCTCAGGGCGGCGGCTGCCGGTCCCAGGATCAGCTTCAGGGAGATAAAAGAAACGTCAACGGATGCAAAAGAAGGCCTCTCGGGAAGATCCTCCGGCTTCAGATAGCGGACGTTGAAACGTTCCATACATATGACCCTTTCGTCATTGCGCAGCTTCCAGTGAAGCTGTCCGTGTCCCACATCAATCGCGTAGACCCTGGCCGCCCCGTTCTGCAGCATGCAGTCCGTAAAGCCGCCGGTCGAAGCGCCTATATCCATGCAGACCGCGCCATCCAGGCTGATGGGAAATGTCTGAAGCGCCTTCTCCAGCTTCAGCCCTCCCCTGCTCACATATTTCAGGGTCTGGCCGCGCACTTCGATCGGAGAATAAACGTCGAATTTCATCCCCGCCTTGTCTTCCTTCTGGCCGTTCACATATACCTGTCCGGCCATAATGACCGCTTTTGCCTTTTCCCGGGAGGGGGCATAGCCGCCCTGCACCAGAAGCACATCCAGTCTCTCTTTCATCTCTGTTCTCACATCCCGATATAGGCCGCCGCGATTCTCCTGAAAAGCGTCTCCTCATCGATTCCCGTCTCCTGGCGCAGGACGCTGACGGACCCGTGCTCAACATATTCGTCCGGTATCGCGGCCCGGATCAGTTTCACGCTCTTCCCCGTATCGTTCAGATACGAGAGAATATGCTCTCCGAGGCCCCCGCTGTCCACATTTTCCTCCATCGTTACCAGAAGCCTGTGCTCATCCGCCGCCCTGCCGAGGGTCTCCCCGTCCAGGGGCTTGATAAAGCGGCAGTTGATCAGGGAGCAGCTGTAGCCGCAGTCACGGAGCCTCTCCCGGACCTTCAGGGCGGTCCCGACCATGGAACCTGCCGCGAGGAGGCAGATCTCGCTCTCATCATAGATGATCTCCCACCTGCCCTCCTGAACCGGCGCCCGGTGATCCTCAAGGAAATCAGCGGCGGTTCCGCGCGGGTAGCGGACCGCGACCGGTCCCCGGGCCTCAGTGATCGCCCATTTCAGCATATCGGCCAGCTCCCACTTGTTCTTGGGCGCCATGATCGTCATGTTCGGAATCAGGCTGAGATAGGAAAGATCGAAGATTCCCTGATGGGTCTCCCCGTCCGCCCCTACCAGGCCTCCGCGGTCAATCGCGAATACGACATGGAGGTTCTGAAGACATACGTCATGAATGATCTGGTCAAACGCGCGCTGCAGGAAGGAAGAGTAAACCGCAACCACCGGAATCATGCCTCCCACCGCCAGTCCCGCGGCAAATGTCACCGCGTGCTGTTCCGCGATTCCCACGTCAAAAAAGCGGTCCGGATACATGCCGCTGAAACGCCTGAGCCCCGTTCCGTCCGGCATGGCGGCCGTGATGGCGCAGAGCCTGGGCACCCTCTTTCCCATCTTGCACATGACTGTGGAGAAGATATCCGTCCAGTCAGATTTTACCTTTCTGTTTTTCGGCAGGCCGGTGCTGATCTCAAAAGGACCGGTGCCGTGGAAGCGGGCGGGCATGCGCTCCGCCGGTGGATAGCCCTTTCCCTTCGTCGTCAGGACATGGACAACCACGGCTCCCTTCACCTTCCTGGCATGCTGGAGGATCTGCACCATCTGATCGATGTTGCTGCCGTCCACAGGTCCGAAATAGGTGATGCCCAGCTGCTCAAAAAAGGAGCCCGGCATGAGAATGGTCTTGAGATTGGTTTTCGTCTGGCGGATGCGCCCGATCGCCCATTCACCCGCGATCGGGATCTGCCGCAGGGTATCCTCCGTCGCCTTCTTCAGCCCCGTATAGGCGTCGTTCGTCCTCAGGGCAGACAGGTAGGAGGCAAAGCCCCCTACATTCTCCGCGATCGACATGCCGTTGTCATTCAGGACGATGATAAAATTCGTCTTCATACGGGAGGCGTTGTTCAGCGCTTCATAGACCATGCCGCCGGTAAAGGAACCGTCCCCGATGATGGAGACGACATGATAATCTTCCCCCGCAAGGTCCCTGGCGCTGGCGATCCCGAGCCCCGCTGACACGGATGTGGAGCTGTGTCCCGTATCGAAGGCGTCGCAGGCGCTCTCGCTGCGTTTCGGGAAACCGCTCATGCCTCCCAGCTTTCTCAGGTCGTCAAATCCGTCTTTCCGCCCGGTGAGCAGCTTATGGGTGTAAGCCTGGTGGCCGACGTCCCAGATCAGCTTGTCCTCCGGCAGCGTGAAAACAAGATGCAGCGCCATGGTCAGTTCCACCACGCCCAGGTTTGAGGCCAGATGGCCGCCGGTCTTTGACAGCTTCCTGATCAGGAAGAGACGGATCTCCTCCGCAAGCTCCTGCAGCTGGTCATGGGGAATCTCTTTTATATCATTTTCCTTGTTGATCCTGTCAAGAATCATAGCCCTCTCCTGTCCCCCGTAGAGGAAGGCTGTCAGCATTCCTTCCGGGCCGGCTGTGCGGTTCTCTCAGCGACAGTTCACGGAATCTTTTATTTTGTCCGTTTAATCAGCTGTTTCAGCAATTCTCTCAGGAAAGGATGCTGCGCGCTCAGTGTATCGAATAAGTCAAGGGCCCGGGCGGAGAGGAGTTCCACCTGTCTTTCCGCGTCCTCCAGACCGTGCAGGCTCACATAGGTCGTCTTGTGGTTTTTCTCGTCCGAACCCGCCGGCTTCCCCAGTTCCTCTGTCGTACTGACCTGGTCCAGGATATCGTCCCGGATCTGGAAGGCGACACCGACATCCGTACCGATGGCCTCCAGCTTTTTCACGTCTCTGTCCGGCGCTCCGGCCAGAACCGCGCCGATCATCAGGGAAGCCTCGATCAGGGCTCCCGTTTTGTAACGGTAGATAAAATCCAGCTGTCCCTCGCTCAGGGGCCGGCCGTCATATTCCACGTCGCAGGACTGACCGCCGATCATGCCGTCCATGCCGCTTTTCAGGGTAAGAATCCTGAGCGCGCGGGCGATGCGGCGGCCGCTTTCAGCGTCGCAGCACACCGCCTCTTCTGCATCATCCTCCGCTCTTCCGCCCGTGAAGAAGGCCGACGCCGCGGTTCTGTAGCCGCAGTTCAGAAGGGCGTCCCCTGCCAGGATCGCGATCGCTTCCCCGTACATGATATGGGTTGTCTTCATCCCCCTGCGGTATTCATCGTTGTCCATGGCAGGAAGGTCATCGTGAATCAGCGAATGGGTATGGATCATCTCCATCCCGGCCATAAAAGGCTCCGCAAGCTTCCCCTGTCCGCCGTACATCTCATAGGTACAGTCGATCATCAGAGGCCGGAGGCGCTTTCCCCCTGCCAGCATACTGTAATTCACAGCTTCAAAAAGAGTCTTCTGAAAGCCCTCTTCCGATGGCAGATAAGAGCGTATCACTTCATTGACATGGTCTCTGCGCCTTTTGAGTTCCCGCTCAAAATCCATCTTCTCCACTCCTCCTCCCAATACAGGTTCTGTACGATCATTCAATGCCCCGTATGACGATTCTGCAGCCACCTCTGCAGAAAGCGCAGCAGTGGGCAGAATATGTCTTCGGTTCTACTCCATGTCCCCGTCCTCGCTGATCATCTGTACCTGCTTCTCAACCATGTCGATCTTTCCGTCCGCCATCTTCAGCAGCGCGCTCCCCTCCCGGTAGAGTGCAAAAGAATCCTCCAGCGAAGTCTTCGGATCTTCCAGTGCTTTTGTTATCTCATCCAGGCGTGCAAAAGCCGCCTCCAGGCTCATCTCATTCTTTTCCTCAGGCATCTGTCTCAGCTCCTCCAAAGCCCGCCGCGCTGTGCAGGCGGATCTCCTCCGCAGCTGCGCGCACGCTTCCGTCCTTCATATACAGTAAAATCCGCTCTCCCTTTTCAACCTGCGAAGCAGAGAGCAGCGCCTTTCCCTCCTCGTCCTGGGCGTAGACATAGCCCCGGTCCAGCATGGCTTCGGGAGACAGGGCATCCAGCCTGCTCCTTATAAGCTCCATGCGATGCTTCTCCATCCGGATCCGCTCCGCCATATCCCGGTTCAGGCGCTCTTTCAGCTGCTCTGTCCTGAGCAGGCTTTTCCTGTATTTTTCTGTAAATAAATGCTCCAGCAGCTGATGCAGCCCTTCCGCCCTGTGCCGTTCTTCCTTCACGCGGGAGGCGGCCAGCATCGCGATCCGGTCCTGAAGATGTGACAGGCGCTGCCGGGCATCCCTCGTACGCCCCTCCGGTCCGTTCATTCGCAGTTTCAGGCGGAAGCTGTCCAGCTTCTGCCGCTCATAATCCGCCCGCTGTTTCATCAGCACGGAAAGACGGACCCTGCTCTGTCTGAGGGCGATCCGCACCTGGACCATATCATCCACGGCAAGTTCTGCCGCGGCGGAAGGCGTCGGCGCGCGCAGATCCGCCGCAAAGTCCGCTATCGTAGTGTCAGTCTCATGCCCTACCGCTGAGATCAGGGGCGTGCGGCAGTTAAAGATCGCCCTCGCCACTGTCTCCTCGTTGAAAGCCCACAGATCCTCGATGGAACCGCCGCCCCTGCCTGCGATGATCGTATCGACGCCGATCTGATCAAGGATCCGGATGCCGCGCGCGATGCTCTCCGCGGCGCCGTCCCCCTGGACGAGGGCGGGATAGAGAATAATCTGAATCCCCGGATTGCGCCTTTTCGCGACCGTGATGATATCCTGAACCGCCGCGCCGGTCGGCGCCGTGACCACGCCGAGCCTTGTGATATAGCGCGGAATCGGCTGTTTGTACTCCTCCGCAAACATCCCCATCTCGGAGAGTTTTCTTTTCAATGCCTCATACCGCTCGTACAGCGCACCGATTCCGTCAGGCCGGGCCGCGGTGCAGTAAAGCTGATAGCTCCCGTCCCGCTCATAGACGCTGACGCTCCCGAAGGCGATGATCCGCATGCCGTCTTCCAGCCGGAAGTTCAGGTTCTTACGGCTGGAAGAGAACATGATGCAGCGGATCTGGCTGCCTTCCTCCTTCAGGGAAAAATAGATATGCCCTGAACCGTGATATTTGCAGTTGGAGATCTCTCCCCTTATATAGACCCTGCGAAGCAGCAGGTCCGTGCTGAACAGCTGTTTGATATAGGCATTGACCTGGGAGACGCTGTAGACCGAACTCATGCCTTTTCACGCAGGCGTTCCATCTTGGCGAGGATTCCGTTCACGAAGGAGGAGGAATCGTCTCCCCCGAACTTTCTGGCCAGAAGGACTGCCTCATTGATCGCCACGCCGGTCGGAATATTGTCATCCCACAGCATCTCGTAGACTGCCAGACGCAGGATCGCCAGGTCCGCTCTGGACATGCGCTGGGTCTTCCATCCGGTGGAAGTGCGGTTGATCCTCTCGTCGATCTGGGGAATCTTTTCCGCGATCTGGCAGACCCGCCGCGTAACCTCCTCCGCCTCTTCCTCCGTAAGCTCTTCGGGCGGATAATCCATCTCATCCCCGCCTTCGTGGGTAAAATACAGCTGAATCTGCTCTTTTGCCTCCTCCGGATTTTTCGTGTAAAAATCGTAGGCAAAGAGAATGCGGAAAACATGTTCTCTGAGTTCTCTTCTTGTCATATAATCCCCTCCCGGACTGCATGGCCTTTCTGCATTCTGATCCGTCAGGCAGCAGACTGTATCAAAAACGGCTGCCGCAAGAGCCTGTACATCCACTGCCGGATTTAAAGCATCTATGCGACAGCCCTGCTCTGTCCTGCATAAATCAGTTGAAAAGCTGCGAATCCCTTTCCGTCCGGCATCTCTCAGCGCTGCCGGAAAAGGCTGAAATCAGAATGATCTTTATTTCTCTGAATCCCCTGTCTGGGACTTGTCCATAACGACGCTGGCGACCTTGATATTGATCTCCGCGACGTTCAGCCCGGTCATGGTCTCGATCGCCGTCTTGACGCGGTCCTGCACCTTTGTGCTTGTCTCGGGCACATTGTAGCCGTAACGGATATTGACCGCCATATTGACATGGACCTCGCCGTCCTCAACCGTAAGATGGACGCCCTTTCCGAGGCTCTTGATGCCAAGCCTTCCGATCACGTCCCTCGTCGCATTGCCGGCCAGGGAAGCCACTCCCTTGACATCCGACGCTGCCAGACCGGCGATGATGGCTACCACATCATCCGCGATTCTGACCTCGCCGATCCCGCCGTCCATAGCGATCGTATTCATATGAGCAGTCTCATTGGCCATAATAAAACCTCCCTGTCGCAGCTTGTCCAAAGGAACGCATCCCGCGCAGGCGCCGGATGATTCTCACCGGATGATTCTTATCAGATTATAATCCGCAAAGCGCTCCGCTGCTTCCGCGCTTCTCCTCATCATCTTATACCAGAAATGCCGACATTGCAAGCAGTCTGCTTCCGCCGGAGCTGCCGGCCTTTTACCGGTTCACGGCTTTTAACGCATCCGCTTACAGTCCGTCAGCGGGCAAATTCGGAAAGCCTGAGCTTCGGATTGCGCTCCTCCACCATACCCACCGACCAGCTGTTCACAAAAAGAAGCAGGGGTCTTCGCTTCATGTCGATGATCCGCTTCATGTCGCTTGTTCCGCTGATCGAATCCGGACTGACTTCCTCCGGGTTCTCGATCCAGCGGATATATTCGTAGGGAAGACTCTCCATCCGGATATCCACATTGTATTCATTCTCCAGCCTGAACTTCAGGACATCAAACTGAAGAACGCCGACCACGCCCACGATGGTCTCCTCCATGCTGCCGGCGGGTTCCATAAAGATCTGGATCGCGCCTTCCTGGGCGATCTGCTGCATCCCTTTCACAAACTGCTTTCTTTTCATGGAATCCAGCGGTTTGACCCTGGAAAAATGCTCCGGAGCGAAGGTCGGGATCCCTTCATAGGCGAACTTTCTCCCGGGCATGCAGACTGTATCCCCGATGGAGAACATGCCGGGGTCAAACACGCCGATGATATCGCCCGCGTAAGCCTCGTCCACCACATGTCTGGCCTGTGCCATCATCTGCTGGGGCTGGGACAGTCTCATCCGCCGGTTCCCCTGCACATGGTATACTTCCTTATCCGCGTCGAACTTGCCCGAGCAGATCCGCATGAAGGCGATCCTGTCCCGGTGCATCTTATTCATATTCGCCTGGATCTTGAAGACAAAGGCGGAGAAAGGCTCTTCCACCGGGTCGATCCGTCCCAGATCGGCCGTCCTCGCAAGGGGCGGCATGGTCATCTGAAGAAAATAGTTCAGGAAGATCTCCACGCCGAAATTCGTCAGCGCCGAGCCGAAAAATACAGGGCTCAGTTCTCCCTTTGTTACTTTCTCCTGGTCAAACTCCGCGCTGGCGCCGTCCAGAAGCTCGATCTCATTGAGAAGGGTCTCCCTTGCATCCTCCCCGATAAAGCGGACAAGCTCAGGATCATCCAGGTCGATCTCCGTCGCGGTTCCCTCTTTCGTCCCCTTCTCGGTATCCGTATAGGTGACGACGTGATGCCTGCTGCGGTCATAGACGCCGCGGAACCCTTTTCCGGAGCCGATCGGCCAGTTGACCGGGCAGGTCGCGATTCCGAGCTCTTTCTCGATATCGTCCAGAAGATCAAAACTGTCTTTTGCGTCCCGGTCAAGCTTATTGATAAAGGTAAAAATCGGAATATGACGCATGACACAGACCTTGAACAATTTCCTGGTCTGCGCCTCGACGCCCTTGGAGGCGTCAATCACCATGACCGCGGAATCCGCAGCCATCAGCGTCCGGTAAGTATCCTCAGAGAAATCCTGATGACCCGGCGTATCAAGAATATTGATACAGTATCCGCCATAGTTAAACTGCAGCACGGAACTGGTCACCGAGATACCTCTCTGCTTCTCGATCTCCATCCAGTCCGAAACGGCATGTCTGGCCGTCGCCTTGCCCTTTACAGATCCGGCAAGGTTGATGGCGCCGCCGTACAGCAAAAATTTCTCAGTCAGGGTCGTCTTGCCGGCGTCCGGATGAGAAATAATCGCAAAGGTTCTTCTTTTTTCAATCTCCGTCCTCAGATCACTCACTTGAAGTTCCCCGTCTTTTCGAATAATCCTTTTATTTCAATGCTGCAAGCCATTTTAGCAATATTGGGGTACACTGTCAACTCCGCGAAAAAGAAAGGACACCGGTCGGCTCTTACACGCAACCGGTGTCCTCACTGATGATACTTCAAGGATCCCATTGGACTGTACCTCTTTCACCAGAATCACTTGTCTGCTCGCTTGTTCTTTGTGGTCTCTCTTGTTCTTTGTGATTACATCTTACAGCTTCGGAATCTTTTTGTCAAGTTATTTTTGAAAAATTAAAATGTTGTTTTATAATTGTGTGCGATATTCAGAATATTTCTGACTTTTCTCCGGATCCAGCCGTTCTTGCTCTCTGCAGCCTTACCTGCCATTGATTAACGCATCCCGGCGCCGCTGTGAAGCCTTTTTTCGCGGCACCGGCAGTTTTTAAGCTTTTACAGCCTTTTCTGCTCCGGCTGCGGGCCGGAAAGCAGGCCGTCCAGTTTCTGCTGCAGAAAGCCGCAGACAGCTTCACAGGCCTTCCTTACGTGAAGGATCCTGAATACAAACACACGGACCAGGTCTGCCGCCGTGCAGACACAGTAGAGAAGGAAAGCGCTGAGCAGGACCATCAGAATACAGAGAACCGGCCCGAGCCGGTAAAAATCCCTGCAGCTGTCCTTGAGCAGATATTCCCAGACATAAGGCTGAACCTGGACCAGATAGACCGAGAAAGACATCGGTGCGAGAAAACGGATCAGGGAGCGGGCCCCCTCGCTCCTTACCTTTATCTTCTGGAACAGAAGCAGCAGGGATACCGCGCAGATCACCATGGTGGGCGCCGTATAGGAGGTGAACACTCTCCCGTAGAGTGCCTTTCCGTATAATGCTCGGGTATAATTCTCCATCTGGATCTTGAACAGCCAGGACAGAACGACACTGCAGAAATAGACCGAAATGTACCAGGCAGCAGGGCGCTGCTTTAAGCGGATCTTCTTCAGGCAGGCTCCCATAACATAGAGAATACTCAGCCAGAGGAAGCTGTAGCCGGCTCCCAGGCCGAGAAAATCGGAACCCGTCTGGGACACGCGCGGAATCATGGTACAGACGCTGCAGAGCACAAAAAGAACTGCGAAGAGTTTTTTCCGCTCCCGCTCTGTCAGAGCCAGAACCATCCTGTTCAGATAAGGCGCAGTCACAAAGACGCCGACGTAGGATGAAAAATACCAGTAGGTCTTCCAGGAAACCGGGAACAAAGCTTTCCATGGCATGGCGTCCAGAACTTCCAGATGGAATATATTGACTGCAAGAAATGAACCCAGGGCAGAGTACCAGAAAACTCTCAGCCAGAGCTCCGCCAGCCTGGAAGGCCTGCGCTTTGCGTCAACGCCCGCGAATCCCGAAATCAGTCCGTAGATATCCACCGCGCAGTATGCTGCCGTCTCCAGAAACCAGCAGGCATAGTAAGAACCGTTATAGCCGTTCACGCGCAGCATGGCGCCTCCCTGCCCGTTGATATGCAGGACGCAGATGAAAAACATGCCGATCAGCCTGAGCAGGTCAATCCCGTAATTTCGCTCTTTCATCAGATCGTAAGGAATCCTTTCTCCTTGATGGCCGCCTCGACTTCCCAGATGTCATCCGCGCTGAAAACCATGATCGGCAGGCCGGACTCCCGGTCAAAAGAGAGGTAGAGATAATTCACATTGATATTCATGTCCAGAAGAACATTGAGCAGATGGTTCAGGTTTCCGACCTTGTCTTCCACCTCGACACCGATGACATTCCTTACTCTGGTCAGATAGCCGGCCTCCGTCAGCGCCTTGCACGCGGCATCCGCGTCCGACACCACCATGCGGTTGCAGCCGAATTCTGCGCCGTCGTCCGTCATGGAGCCCAGAATATTGATATTCTTCTCAAGCAGGATCCTTGTAATATCCGCAAGGGTACCTTTTTTGTTTTCCGCGTAAATAGTAACCTGTTTCAGCATGATTAACCTTCCTGACTGCCAAGCCCGAATTCGTTTCTCTTAAGTCTCGGCAAATAGTATTCCTTTTCGACAGAAAAAATCAGCACTGGGGATAATAGATATCCAGGCCGCTCTCCCGCAAAAACTTCCGGTCCTTTTTGTCCAGCTCCGCACGGCTGCAGAGATCGGGCCGTCTCAGCGCCGTCCGCTCCAGAGCCCGGTCCCTTCTCCAGCGGTCAACCGCTCCGTGGTTTCCGGACAGCAGTATCCCGGGAACCGCCCTGTCATGCCAGACTTCAGGTCTGGAATACTGTGGGTATTCCAGGAGTCCGTCCCCCTGGAAAGACTCCGTCACTGCAGAATCGTCATTGCTCAGAACGCCCGGAACCAGGCGTGAGATCGTATCCATCATGACCAGCGCCGGAAGCTCTCCCCCGGTCAGCACATAGTCCCCGATCGATACCTCGTCCGTCACGATCTCCTCCAGAACCCGTTCGTCGATGCCTTCATAATGGCCGCAGAGAAAGATCAGGTCTTTTTCCGCCGCCAGTTCCTCCGCCATCTTCTGGTCAAAGCGCCTTCCCTGGGGCGTCATATACAGAACCCGGACCTGCCCCTGCGCCTGGCCGGCTGCCGCAGACTCCCGGCCGTCCGTCGTATCTTCCGGACCGACGGCGCTGTCTTTGTCTTTCCAACTGTCCGCAGTATCTTCCGGGCCGATCCGGTCCATCACACTGCGCCAGGCCCTGTAGACCGGTTCCGCCTGCATAACCATGCCGGCGCCGCCGCCGTAAGGATAGTCATCGATCCTGCTTTTTCTTTTTTCTTCCGCAAAATCCCGGATATTTACAGCATCCAGGGACAGAATCCCCTTATCCATCGCCCTTCCGGTGATACTGGTGCGAAGAGCGCCCTCTATCATCTCCGGGAACAAAGTCAATACATGATAATTCATCCGCCGCACCCGCTTCCCACAGCTTATTCAAGTCCCGGCAGCAGATGCACCTTCATGATGTCCGCCTCGAGATCCACATCCAGGATGCAGTCGGGAATCGCCGGAATCAGAAGCTCTCTCTCCGGATGCCCCTCCGGCGTAACCACATAGACCTTGTTAGCCCGGGTCTCCAGGATGTCCGTCAGTTCGCCGAGGCAGCGGCCTTCATCGCTGTAAACCGTCAGACCGATCAGGTCTCCGACAAAATATTCATTTTCCTCCAGAGGAATTGCGTTCTCCCGGGAGACATACAGATCCTTTTTGACAAGCTCCTCCACGTCCTCGATCCGGTTCCGGTCACGGAACTTCAGGATCACAAGATTCTTGAAATAGCGTGCCCGTTCCGCTCTCAGCGGGCGGTAATCCCGATTTCCGGACATATCCGCGAACAGCTCGTCCAGATAGTCGAAGCGGTGCACATCCTCGGTGGTGGGGAATACCTTGACCTCCCCTTTCAGGCCATGGGTGGAAAGAATCGTTCCAATCTTCAGGTACTGTTCCATAGCTGCTCCTTATCGCTGCTCCGCATACTCTGCAGCTGCTGTCTCTGACCGCGGATGAAAAAATGCGGCCGTCATTCCTGTCTTCTCCGGCGCGGATACAGAATCCTCCGTCTCCGTCAGACAAAGAAACCCGACCTGTCCGGTCGTCCGGATAGTCGGGAATCTGGCTTTCTTATGCGGTCACTGCAAGATATCTACAATAACTTTCTTGTCGTCTCTGGAAGCAGCTGCTTTCACAACAGAACGAATGGCTTTCGCGATCCTGCCCTGTTTCCCGATAACCTTGCCCATATCTGACGGGGCAACCTTTAGCTCAACCAGGATTGATCTCCCGCTTTCTTTCTCAGTGACCTCAACTTCATCAGGGTGATCGACAAGAGCTTTTGCAATTGTTTCGACTAACTCTTTCATCGTAAACCCTTTCGATTATTTTTCGATGCCGGCGATCTTGAAGAGCTTGGCAACGACCTCAGTCGGCTGTGCGCCTGAGTTGAGCCACTTCCTGGCCTCCTCCTCATTAATCTTGAAGGTGCTCGGCTCGGTATTCGGATCATAAGTGCCAAGTTCGGCGATGCATCTGCCGTCGCGCGGGGATCTGGAATCCGCAACTACGATTCTGTAGAAAGGCACTTTCTTCTTACCGGTTCTTCTGAGTCTGATCTTAACTGACATGTTTATCCTCCTCCTGTATCGGATTCATCTGAATTCTATAATTTCTATATCTGAAAGACGCGTCCGCATCATTCATTCAACTCATACCGCTCCCTGCTCAGAATCCTCCGAACGGAAGCTTCATGCCGAAGCGCTTTCCCTTTTTCCCTTTCAGGGAGCCGCCCAGCTGTTTCATCATCTTCCTCGCCTGATCAAATTGCTTGACCAGCTTATTGACTTCGGCGATATCCACCCCCGCACCCTTTGCGATTCTCTGCTTTCTGGACATGTTCAGCAGATCCGGATTCGCCCTCTCCTGCGGTGTCATGGACAGGATGATGGCCTCTATGCGTTTTGTCTGGCTCTCATCAATCTGTCCTTCCAGCTGGGAGATCTGGGAATTGTTCATCCCGGGCATCATGGAGAGGATGGAACTCATGCCGCCCATCTTCTTCATCTGCTCCATGGAATCCAGGTAATCGTCGAAACCGAAGGATGCCTTTCGGATCTTCTGTTCCATCTCCCGCGCGCGGCTCTCATCGAGATTGGCCTGCGC
>DGHP01000007.1:16086-29350 GCA_002392705.1 Lachnospiraceae bacterium UBA3845
CAGGTTGCCTTGATGGAAAGGGCGGCACCGCCTCTGGTATCGCCGTCCAGCTTGGTCAGGATGACGCCGTCGATCCCGATCTTCTCCTCAAAAGCGGCGGCTACATTCACCGCGTCCTGGCCGGTCATGGCGTCCACAACGAGAATCGCCTGGTCGACATCGACCACCCTGCGGATCTCCTGCAGCTCCTCCATCATGCTCTCATCGATCTGGAGACGCCCCGCCGTATCCAGCAGAACGACATTATAGCCCTTCTCCTTCGCGTATGCGACGGCCTCCTGGGCGATCTGCGGAGGCTTCATGGAAGTCCCGCGTTCAAAGACCTCAACGCCCTGCTTTTCCCCGTTCACCTGAAGCTGCTTGATCGCGGCCGGCCTGTAGATGTCGCAGGCAGCAAGCAGGGGTCTGCGTCCCTTGCTCTTCAGCTTGCCGGCCAGCTTGGCGGCGGTCGTCGTCTTGCCCGCGCCCTGCAGGCCCATCATCATGATGACCGTGATCTCACCGGGCGGTCTTAAGGCCAGCTCGGTCGTCTCGGAGCCCATCAGGCTGACCAGTTCGTCGTTGACGATCTTGATCACCATCTGCCCCGGATTCAGGCCGTTCATGACATCCGCGCCGATCGCCTTCTCCTGCACGCTCTTCATGAAGGACTTGACGACTTTAAAGGAAACATCCGCCTCCAGAAGCGCCAGCCTGACTTCCCTGAGCGCGGACTTCACGTCCGCCTCTGTCAGCCTGCCCTTGCGCCGCAGGTTTTTGAATATATTCTGCAGTTTATCGGATAAGCTCTCAAAAGCCACGTTCACAACTCCTTCAAAATCCCGTCACAGATCTCTCTGACCTTCACGGCATCTTCCGCGGTAAAGGGATCGCCTTCCGTGAGGGAGCGGATCTCCTCCACCTGTCTTCTGATTTCCAGAAAGCGGGCTACCAGATGCAGTCTGGATTCATATTCCAGCAGCTGCCGGTCCACCCTGCGGACCAGATCGTGGATCCCCTGACGGCTCACGCCGTAATCCGCAGCCGCCTCGCTGAAGGACAGATCCCCGAGAACCACGTCCTCAAAGACTTCTCTCTGGTGCCCGGTCAGCAGTTCTCCGTAAAAATCAAAGAGCAGTGTTCGTTCCACAATCTTTTCCATCTGAAATCACCTTGCCTAGAATACACGAAAGAAAGAGGCCTGTCAAGTAGAAAATCTTGACAGGCCGACGGTATTTCTTCAAAGGATCGCGTTCTCTTCCTGCGGATCATATCCTGCCTCCCGCACAGCGGAGAGGATCTTTTCCTTGTGCTCCGTACCGAAAGCCTCCAGAGTGATGGTCAGCTTCACGGCAGCGTTCCGGTTGGTGGAAACAAACTGGTTGTGATCCAGCCGGATGACATTGCCCTGTGCCCCCGCGATCACGGTCGCGATCCGGACGAGCTCGCCCGGCCTGTCGGGAAGCATGACGGAGAAGGTAAAGATCCGGTCGCGCAGGATCAGGCCGTGCTGTACCACGGAGGACATCGTGATGACATCCATATTCCCTCCGGACAGGACGCTGACAACCCTGCGCCCGCTGACATTCAGATGCTTCAGGGCCGCGACTGTCAGAAGGCCGGAATTCTCCACGATCATCTTGTGGTTTTCCACCATGTCGAGGAAGGCTGTGATCAGTTCGTCATCCTCGACCGTAATGATCTCGTCGATGTTCTCCTGCAGATAGGGAAATACATGTTCTCCGGGCGTCTTGACCGCCGTGCCGTCGGCGATGGTGCTGACCCGGGGAAGAGTAACGACCCTTCCGGCCTCCATGGAGGCTTTCAGGCAGGCTGCTCCCGCCGGCTCCACTCCGATCACTTTGATCCTCGGATTCAGGAATTTCGCAAGGGTCGAGACGCCCGTCGCCAGGCCGCCGCCCCCGACCGGAACCAGGATATATTCCACCAGGGGCAGATCCCGGAAAATTTCCATTGCAATGGTCCCCTGCCCGGTCGCCACCGCCGGATCGTCAAAGGGATGCACGAAGGTCATCCCCTTCTCCTGGGCAAGCTGCATGGCGTACTTTGCGGATTCATCGTAGACGTCGCCGTGCAGAAGCACCTCGGCGCCGTAGCCGCGGGTTCTGTTTACCTTGATTAAAGGGGTGGTATTCGGCATAACGATCGTCGCTTTGCAGCCGTATTTTTTCGCAGCGTAAGCGACGCCCTGGGCATGGTTGCCGGCTGAGGCCGTAATCAGGCCCTTCTCCCTGTCCTCCGGGCTCATGGTACTGATCTTGTAATAGGCGCCGCGGATCTTATAGGCTCCCGTCACCTGCATGTTCTCCGGCTTCAGGTAGACCCTGTTCCCTGTCTGCTGGCTGAAATATTCGCTGAATACCAGTGATGTATCCGCCGTCACCTCTTTTACGATCTCCGAAGCCTCCTCGAAGGCTTCCATAGTCAGCATCTCACTCATCTTTTCCCTCTGTCTTCACGTCAAACAGCGCGTTGACAAACTCATCCGCGTTGAACTTCTGCAAATCGTCAATCTTTTCCCCGACGCCGATATACTTGACCGGAATTCCGAGTTCGGAGTGGATCGCAACAGCGATGCCGCCCTTTGCCGTCCCGTCCAGCTTGGTCAGGATGATACCCGTTACATTCGTAACTTCCTCGAACTCCCTGGCCTGGGCCAGAGCGTTCTGACCGGTTGTACCGTCCAGAACCACCAGGGTCTCCCTGTAGGCTTCCGGATATTCTCTGTCAATGATCCGGTTGATCTTGCCCAGCTCATTCATCAGATTCTTCTTATTATGAAGACGGCCGGCCGTATCGATGAGTAGAATGTCCGCATTGCGCGCCTTTGCCGCGCTGATCGCGTCATAGACGACAGATGCGGGATCAGAACCTTCCTGGCCGCCGATGATCTCGACGCCGGCCCTGTCCGCCCACTCCGTCAGCTGCTCTCCTGCCGCCGCGCGGAAGGTGTCCGCCGCCGCAAGGATCACGCGTTTGCCCTGGTCCTTCAGCATTCCGGCCAGTTTGCCGATGCTCGTGGTCTTTCCGACTCCGTTGACGCCCACCACCAGCACCACGCTCCGGCGGTTCTCAAATTCATAGTCCGTCTCGCCGACATTCATCTGGTCCTTGATGCTCTGGATCAGAAGTTCCTTGCACTCGGAAGGCTTGCGGATATGCTGTTCTTTCACTTTTTCCTTCAGATTGTCTATGATGGACGTGGTTGCCGTGATGCCGATATCCCCCATCACCAGGATCTCTTCGATCTCATCATAAAAATCATCATCGATGCTGGAGTATCCGGAGAAAATGGAATCAAAACCGGATACGATGCTGTCCCTGGTCTTGGTAAGCCCCGCAACCAGTCGTTTGAAAAAACCCTTTTTTTCCTCAGCCATTTTTCTCTTTTCCTCCTGAAACATTCCAATTCACGGCCCTCCGCACATCAGACCGCAGACCTGACGGCTGTGCCAGATGCTGCCGGCCCGGTTCAGGCATCCAGCTCATCCTTCACCAGGTCGACCGACACCAGGGCGGAAACGCCCTTTTCCTGCATGGTAATGCCGTACAGGCGGTCAGCCGCGGCCATGGAGCCGCGCCTGTGGGTGATGATAATAAACTGGGTATGCTTTGTCAGCTTGTGCAGATAGTTCGCATAGCGTTCCACGTTCGCTTCATCCAGTGCCGACTCTATCTCATCCAGCAGGCAGAAGGGCGACGGCTTCAGATTCTGGATCGCGAAAAGCAGAGCGATCGCCGTGAGCGATTTTTCCCCTCCGGACAGCTGAAGCATATTCTGCAGTTTCTTTCCCGGCGGCTGCGCGATCACGCGGATTCCCGCATCCAGGATGTCCTCGTCTTCCACCAGTTCCAGGGTTCCCTTTCCTCCTCCGAACAGTTCCCGGAAGGTCTGGTCGAACTCCCTCTGGATTCTGGAAAACTGAAGGCGGAACTGCTCCCGCATGCCCTGGTCCAGATCTGCGATGATCTTCTCGAGATCGGCGGCGGACTTCACCAGGTCCTCATGCTGGGTCTTCAGAAAGGCATGGCGCTCCGACAGTTCCCTGTATTCTTCAATCGCGTTGACATTGACATTGCCAAGGGCCTTGATCTCCCTGCGGACATCGGACAGTTTCTTCCGGATCGCGGTCATGGAACCGAGATCATCCCTTCTGAGCGGTCTGCAGGCCACCGGCGTGAGCTCGTATTCCTCCCACAGATAGGCGACGCTCTTCTCCTGATTTTCCTTAAGTTTGTTCAGCTGGTCTTCCAGGCGGAAGATCTCGCGGTCGAGCAGGCTGCTCCGCTCACTCAGCTCTTCCCTGCGGTCAAAGAAAGACTTCTGCTCTTTCTCTATCTCCGCCCTGCGATTATTCAGAGCAGCAAGCTTTTCTTCAAGAACTGTCTCTTCCTCTTTCCCCTTGGAAATCTGCTCTCTCAGGGCGAGCATCTCCTCCCGGCGCTTCTGCCTGGTCTGCTCATTTTCCTGAAGATGAAGCGAGATCTCCTCCGCTTCTTCCCTGCGGCTTCTCAGTTCCTCTTCCAGTCTTGCGATATTCTGGTCGATGAACTTCTTTTCCTGGGTAAAGGAAGCAAGCTTTACCCGGATTCTGGACAGCTCCGCGTCGGTCTGCGCCGACTGCTTTGACAGCTCCTCCAGCTTTTCCGAAGCCCTGCTGATCCGCTCATTGATCTCCTGCTCTTTCAGGCCGGACTGTTCCAGGCTTTCGCCGGACATGGATTCTTCCTTCTCCAGCGCTGCCTTCTGGGCCAGCAGTTCTTCCCTTTCTTTCCGGATCCTGCTTCTGGCGTCCCGGGTCTCCCCCATTCTGCCCTCAAGATCCTTCATCTGCATCCGCAGCGTACTCTGCCCGTACTCATTCTTCTGCAGAAGTCCGGATACCGCGGTAATTTCATCGCGGAGCCGGTTTCTCCGGGTATGGGCCTCTTCCACCTCCTGCGTGAGCGTTTTCAGGCGCTGGGCGCGCTTTTCAAGTCTTCCCGTCATCTCCTCGATCTCACGTCTTCTTCCGAGAAGATTGCTGTTTGACTTGAAAGCTCCGCCGGTCATGGAACCGCCCGGGCTTAAGAGCTCTCCGTCAAGGGTGACAAGGCGCAGGGAATAATGATAGCTTCTGGCGATCGCGATCGCGTGATCGATGGTATCCACCACGATGGTTCTGCCCAGCAGATGCCGGGAAAGATCGCGGAAACGGTCCTCGCAGGTCACAAGCGTCGACGCCAGGCCGATCACGCCGGGCTCCTCCAGGGCACCTCTGTCCTTTAAGGACTGGCTGTTTTTTATGGCTGTCAGCGGCAGGAAGGTCGCACGTCCGAAGCGGTTCTCCTTCAGAAAGGCAATCATACGCTTGGCCGTATTCTCATCGTCCGTCACGATATTCTGGATACTGCCGCCGAGGGCTGTCTCGATCGCCAGCTCATATTTCTTCTCTGTCTTGATCAGATCAGCGACTACGCCCAGAATGCCCGGCTCACGGCTCTTCTGCTCCATAACCCTTCGGATGGAGCCGCCGTATCCTTCATAGCGTTCCGCGATCGCCTTCAGCGTATCCAGGCGGGAAGACTCTCTCTGGTATTCTTCCCTGAGCTTCTCCAGATCCGCGCTGGCATCCAGAAATGCGTTATGGGCCTCCTGCAGTTCCTCATTCAGGCGCTCGCTGCGCGCCTGCAGATCCTCCGCTTCAGTCTCCGCATCCGTCTGACGGTCCTTAAGTTCCTGTCTGGAGGCCGACTGCTCCTTCTCATCACTGTTCAGGGTCAGCTCCATACTGGAAAGCTGCGACTGACGGAGCGCGATCTGCTCAATCATGGTGGAGGCTCTCTGCTTCCCCGTCTGTATATCAGTACGGTCGTTCAGGATCCGGATGATCTCTGATTTATCCGAATCAATGCTTTCATTCAGCGCCGCAATCTGATTCTGCAGCTTTGCGTAAGCCTCCTGGCGGTCCAGCTGCTCAGCAGTCAGTTTCTCTTCTTCCTCTGCCAGGTCCTGCCTGCGCTTTGCAGTGCGTTCCAGCTGCTCCTGCCGGAGGGCTGTTTCGCTTCCGATCTTTCCGGACCGGACCCTGAGCTGTTCATCTGAAGCGTTCAGGGCCTGGATCTGCTCATCGATCAGGTCGATTCTGCCGGCCGTCTGCTGATGTTCCACCCTGCGGGCGCCAAGATCGTCATTCACCGCAGTGACTTCTTCACCGATTCCGGTCAGCTGCTCAGCCAGATCCTCATACTGAATCTTCGCATCCCTGAGCTGATTCTGCGTCTCATCCATCTGGCTCCGTGCATCAGAGAGCTTCTGCTCTGTCTGGGAGAGCATCTCATCAAAGCGGTCTGAATCGATCAGGAAAAGGTTCACGTCCAGTGTCTTCAGCTCTTCCCGTTTTGCAAGGTATATCTTCGCGGTCTCGGACTGACGTTTTAAAGGTCCGACCTGACGGTCCAGCTCGGAGAGGATGTCACTGACACGGACCAGATTATTCTGTTCATTTTCCAGTTTTTTCAGGGCGGCGTTCTTGCGGTGTTTGAATTTGACGATACCGGCCGCCTCATCAAAGAGTTCTCTCCGCTCCTCCGGCTTGCCGTTCAGGATCTTTTCGACCTGCCCCTGACCGATCAGGGAATAGCCTTCCTTGCCGATACCCGTGTCGTAAAAAAGCTCCTGGATATCACGCATCCTGCAGGAAGTCCCGTTGATCAGATATTCACTCTCGCCGGAGCGGTACAGACGCCTGGCCACGGTGACTTCCTCATAGGAAACCGGAAGCGCGTGGTCCGAATTGTCCATGGTGATTGCCACATAGGCATAGCTCATGGCCTTCCTGGCCTGCGTTCCGGAAAATATAACGTCCTGCATGGATCCGCCGCGCAGGGACTTGGCGCTCTGCTCGCCGAGTACCCAGCGGATCGCATCCGAGACATTGCTCTTCCCCGACCCGTTCGGGCCCACCACGCCTGTTATTCCGTTATGAAACTGGAACAGAATCTTGTTCGCAAAGGATTTGAAGCCCTGTATTTCAAGACTTTTCAGATACATATCTTAACTCCGGGCATCACGCGATCGTGATCCCTCTTCTTCTGAGCGAGAGCAGGGCGCGGTACGCCGCCTCCTGTTCAGCCGCTTTTTTCGTGCTTCCGCTTCCAACCCCTTCCGTATTCTCCCCGATCCGCAGCGCCACTGTAAAATGCTTGTCATGGTCGGGTCCCTCTTCCCCGATCAGCACATATGCGACCTCCTCATCCTTGAGATCGCGCTGAACAACCTCCTGGAGGATCGTCTTACTGTCATAAAACAGTTTTTTATGTTCGATATCCGTCAGAATAAAGCGCCGGATAAAAGTCCTGGCGGCCTGGAAACCTCCGTCAAGATAGATAGCCCCGATCAGGGCTTCCAGCGCGTCCGACACGATGGAATTGCGTCTTCTCCCCCCGGTCAGCTCCTCCCCTCTGCCGAGCTGAAGATAGTCCGGAAGTCCGAATTCCCGCGCGCAGAGAGCGAGCGTAGGTTCACATACGATGCTCGCCCTGAGCTTGGTCATATCCCCCTCCGGCATCCGCGGGTATTCCAGATAAAGGAATTCCGAACTTGCCAGTTCCAGAACGGCGTCGCCCAGAAATTCCAGTCTTTCATTGTCATGCAGATGCTCAGCCTTGTGCTCATTCGCGTAAGAACTGTGGCTGAGCGCCTGGTTCAGCAGGGTGAGGTTCCGAAAATGATATCCGGTTACATCTTCAAGCTGCTTCAGTTTTCCAGCATCCATAGATAAACGACCTTTCTGAAGTCAGGCCCGCGTTCCTGCGTAGTCGCAGACTGCGCGGTGCAGGAACGCGGGCCTGGCCCCGGATGAATATTCTCACAGCCATCCATGGCCTGCCGCGGACAGCTGTGAAACCGTATGCAGGGCAGGCAGAGAAAACTCAGCGGACAGCGTTTTTAATCGCGTCTGCCGCATCTCCCACAGTCACGATCTTCTCGGCTTCCGATGTCGGGATCTCGATGTTGAACTCTTCCTCGACACCCATGATGATCTGGAAAACATCCAGGCTGTCTGCTCCCAGGTCCTCCTGGAAAGTGGTCTCACGCGTGATCTCATCCACATCCACGCTCAGTACATCAGCGATAATCTGCTGCAGCTTTTCAAACTCCATGCTCTTTCCCTCCTTATTATTATAATTGGATCTTTCATTAATAACTGGTTCTTTCATTATAATCATTCCTGCGCCGCAGACTGCTCCGGCGTCAGTTATTCTTCGGCTTTGTCTTCCTGCATAGCCTCTGTTATCTTTCTTGCTATGTCCTCCTGATAGAACTGGACCGTCTGCTCCACGGCACGTTCCACCTCGACCGCTTTCGCGGACCCGTGCATCTTCAGCACCAGGGCCTTAAGCCCGAGAATCGGCGCCGCTCCGTACTGATTCGCGTCAAACTTCTTCAGGGTGCTCTTCAGGGAAGGCAGGATCAGCGCCGCCCCGATCTTTGTAAGAAGACCGGAAGTCAGGCAGGACTTCAGCTCCCCCATCAGGACTCTGGCGGTTCCTTCATACATCTTGATGATCAGGTTGCCGGAAAAACCGTCACAGACGACAACATCCACGCCGCCTCCCGGGATATCCCGGGCCTCGCGGCTTCCGACAAAACGGATCTCTCCCCTCGCCGCACTCTCTTTCAGAAGCGGGAAAGTCTCCCTGACCAGGGCATTCCCTTTTTCCTCTTCCGCGCCGATGTTCACAATCCCGACAGAGGGATTCTTAATCCCGGCAATATTCTCCATATAGATGGTTCCAAGCCTTGCCCACTGGACCAGATGCTCCGGTCTTGAGTCGATATTGGCGCCTGCGTCCAGAAGCAGCGTCATCCCCTTCGCGGTCGGCATCATGGTTGCAAAAGGAGGTCTCTGCACGCCGCGGATCCTTCCTACGATCCCCTGGCCTCCCACGACCACGGCTCCGGAATTCCCCGCAGAGGCAAACGCGTCCGCCTCCCCTTTCCGTACAAGGTTCATACC
Source organism: Lachnospiraceae bacterium UBA3845 (assembly GCA_002392705.1). Taxonomy (GTDB): domain Bacteria; phylum Bacillota; class Clostridia; order Lachnospirales; family Lachnospiraceae; genus Porcincola. The sequence goes on from DGHP01000007.1 coordinate 25,089, forward strand.
GACAACAAGAGAGGAATCCTTCTTATGCCTGACAGCCTCAACCGGATGCTCCCCCATGCCGATCACCTCAGACGCATGCTGAATACGGATCCTGTCCTTCGGATAGTCAAGCTTTTCAAGCTCTCTTCCGACCTTTTCCTGATCCCCCACCAGAATAAGGGATACCTCTTTCATGCGCTTAGCCGCGTCCACTGCTCCCCGGACGATCTCGCCCGGCGCGTTGTCGCCGCCCATTGCATCTATCGCTATCCTGATCATCGCAGTTTTACCTTATCTTTCTCCCGGCTGGCAGCCGTCTCAGATTCCTGAAATGCTACCTGCTAACTATACTAAATCATGCCTGAAAATGCAAGCCGTCAGGCAGAAGGGCCGCGGGCATCCCGCAGCAGAGCTGCCCGACGTCCGTCAGCAAGAAAGTGTCTGCTCATGCAGGCATGGCAGCCACTTGAGGGTTTTATCGCGCAAAAGAAAAACCGCCACAGCTTCCTGTGACGGTCCATCATATCCGGATGACAGATGGAAGATCAGTCCTCTACCGGGATGATCTCTCTCTTGTTGTAGCTTCCGCAGGCCTTGCAGACAGTATGCGGTCTCATAAGGGCTCCGCACTTGCTGCACTTAACCAGAGCAGGAGCGCTCATCTTGAAGACAGTGGCTCTCTTGGCATCTCTTCTGGCTTTGGAATGCTTATTCTTCGGGCAGATCGACATGGTTACACCTCCTTAAAATTGCTGAAAATATCCAGGACCTTCGCCATTCTTGGATCAAGCTGCGTGCGATCACATCCGCACATGGAGCGGTTTAAGTTCTGACCGCACACCGGGCACAATCCCTTACAGTCCTCTGAGCAGAGAACCCGGGAAGGCCAGTTCAGCAGAGCCTCACCATAAGCAAGCTTATCCACGTCCAGGTTGTATCCCTCTATGAAGTAATCCTTTTCGAATGCGCTCTCCAGGTCGGAATCCGTCTCTCCCTCCTCCGGGCTGCCGGCAAAGGCAAGCTCCTCGAAATCAAGCGGAATCCTGACGGAAACCTCCTCAAGGCATCTGTCACACGGAATCAGTACTGTAATGGCGCTTTTTCCGCGGATCTTCAGAACCTTTTTCTTTGTCCTGACGATCTCAAGCTTCATCGGTTCCTTTTCCTTTACAGGATAGGTTCCGATCCCATCGCTCAGTTCCTCAAGTTCAAGGGGCAGTTCTGTATCGATCGTTCTTCCGTCTTCCAGAATAACCTCGGTAAGATTCAGGTTCATAGACAGAAACCTCCAAACGCACTCAATCATTATATCGACGCCAATATGCCTTGTCAAGCACTTTTTGGAAATATGTAAAGTAAATCTGCTTGACAGGCAGGGCACCGTTCCGGACCCCTCCGGCAGGCTGTGAGGCCGCAGCATGCCGGGGATCCGTTCAGTTCATTATTTCGCTGCGGAAACCAGTTCCACCGTATCACGGCAGATCGCCAACTCTTCATTGGTCGGAAGAACGATGACCTTCACCTTTGAATCGGCAGTAGACAGAATGAAGGTCTCGCCCCTCTTCTTATTGGCTTCCTCATCAATCTGAATGCCCAGATATCCGAGATAGGAAAGAACCTTTTCGCGGACAAGGCCGGCATTCTCGCCGATTCCGCCGGTAAAGGTGATCGCGTCGACACCGTTCATGGCCGCGACATAGGAACCGATGTATTTGGCAACTCTGTAGGCAAAAGCATCGATCGCAAGGCCGGCTGCTTCATTGCCCTGGTTCATGGCATCTTCCAGGTCACGGAAATCGGAGCCGAGATTGTCGGACAGAGCGAACACACCGGACTCCTTGTTCAGGATGCGGAGCATCTCGGTGATGTCGATCTTCTCATGGTTGCAGAGATATTCCAGAACCGCAGGATCCAGATCACCGGAACGGGTGCCCATGATCAGGCCTTCCAGCGGGGTAAGACCCATGGAGGTATCTGCGCATTTTCCATTCAGGACCGCGCTGATGGAGGCGCCGTTGCCCAGATGCGCCACGATGACTTTGGAGTTGTCCGGATCAAGGCCGAGGAACTTGATGGTCTCTTTGGAGACAAACTTGTGGCTGGTGCCGTGGAAGCCGTACTTGCGGATCGCGTATTTTTCATAATACTTTGTCGGGATCGCGTAGCGGTAAGCCTTGGGCGGCATGGTCTGATGGAAGGAAGTGTCGAAGACAGCCACATTCGGCTTGCCCGGCATAAGCTTCTGGCAGGCCTCGATACCCATCAGGTTCGCCGGATTATGCAGCGGTCCAAGGTCGAAGCACTCACGGATGACAGCCTTGACATCATCGTCGATGATGCAGGAAGATGTCAGCTTTGCGCCGCCGTGCAGGACTCGGTGTCCGATCGCCTCGATCTCATCCAGGCTCTTCAGGATACCGGTCTTCGGATTGACCAGAGCGTCCAGAACCATCTGGATCGCCTCATTGTGCGTCGGCATGGGCGCTTCCGTAGTCTCCTTCTCGCCGCCGGTCGGCTGATAGACAAGGCGTCCGTCGATACCGATTCTCTCGCACAGTCCCTTCGCTTCGACTTCTTCCGTCTCGGAGTTGATCACCTGATATTTCAGCGAAGAACTGCCGCAGTTCACAACAAGTACTTTCATAATATAATTTCTCCTTAACACAGTGATAATATGATGCTCACAGGCATCTGGGCTCCGGCCTGTACGGCCGGTTTCAGTCCCGGATTTTCGGTCCTCAGTTCATGAAATATGTCATACGGTCAGACAGAAAAGCGTCAGCCCTGCATCTGGCACTGAACCGCTGTGATGGCTACAACGCCCACGATATCTTCCCAGGAGCATCCGCGGGACAGATCGTTGACCGGAGCCGCGATTCCCTGTGTCATCGGACCGTAGGCTTCCGCCTTGGCCAGTCTCTGAACAAGCTTATAACCGATATTGCCCGCATCCAGATTCGGGAAAATCAGGACGTTGGCCTTGCCGGCTACCGGGCTTCCCGGAGCCTTGGAAGAACCGACAGACTCAACGATGGCGGCATCCAGCTGCATCTCACCGTCCAGGCAGATCTCCGGATGATTCTCTTTCGCGATCCTGACAGCTTCCTGCACCTTAGTGACATCATCATGTTTTGCAGAGCCCATGGTGCTGTAGGAAAGCATGGCGACTCTGGGTTCCTTGCCGGTCAGGCTCTTAAAGGAAGCTGCTGAGGAAGCCGCGATCTCCGCCAGTTCTTCGCTGGTCGGATTCTGGTTCAGGCCGCAGTCCGCGAATACAAATGTTCCGTTCTCACCGTACTCGCAGTCCGGTACGTTCATAAGGAAGAACGCGGAGACAAGCTTGGTTCCGGGAGCGGTCTTGAGGATCTGCAGGCAGGGACGAAGGGTGTTGGCCGTGCTGTGGCATGCGCCGGATACAAGTCCGTCCGCATCCTTCATCTTGACCATCATTACGCCATAATAGATATACTGGTTCAGGAGGATATCCTTCGCCTGCTCGGGAGTCATCCCCTTCTTCTGCCTCAGCTCTACCAGCTTGTCGATATAAGCCGGAAGCTTGTCGCTGGTCGCAGGATCGATCACGGTCGCTTTGCTGATGTCAACGCCATACTGGGCAGCTTTACCGTTTACGTCATCCACATTGCCGATGATCACGATATCCGCAATATCTTCCGCAAGCACAGCCGCAGCCGCGCGGTAGGTTCTCTCATCTTCAGACTCTGGAAGAACAATCACCTTTTTATTTGCTTTTGCTTTTGCCTTAATCTCATCAATGAATGCCATAATGAATGATACTCCTTTCCTGAACAGCAGACAATTTCATACTTCCCCGGCAGAAACGCCGTTTTTGCACTGTCTCACATTATAGACTAATTCAATTGTCCCTACAAGTGAAAATGTGACTCCGGCGTTACGATTCACGGCCAATTAGCAATCAGGTTCCGGTTCGTCGTGCCTGCACATACGCTTCTGGTTCGCCGCCCCGCGCGAAAGAAGCCAGGCTTCCAGTGCTCAGTACGAAGACATTGACGATTCGCCCCCGCGGAAGAAGCATAAAACAGATTCGGTATCAGGACAGACGGTGCTTTCGAGCCTCCCCCGCATGAAAAGAACCCGGCCTCCGCACAGCGAATACTGTGTATGATGAGGCCGGGTTCTGACTAAAGTAGTATGGATACTGATGTATGCTCGCCCAGCTCCGGGCTTTCCGCTCCTTGAAGCCGGACAGCATATTCTGAGCAAAGACTCTTCTTTGTTCTTTTAAGCAAAATCAAAATATCCAT
>DGHP01000175.1:0-15015 GCA_002392705.1 Lachnospiraceae bacterium UBA3845
TGCCGGTGAACATGTTAAGAAGCGGAGAGAGGGTTTTCCTGGACGACATGACCGTGGAGGACCTTGAGCAAACTTTACAAATTCCGGTCATTATTGTAGAATCGAGCGGTCGGGATCTGGTCCGGGCGCTTGCAGGGACCGGTCCTGATATCTGACAGTAGGAGACATATTTTGCCCACGGATGTAAGCGTCAGCGCAGCAGACGTGGCTGCAAAATAGTCATCCGGACATTTAGTCAGAGTTCAAAACTTCGTTTTGGGAGGAGGTATCTGTATGAGTAAACCGGTTGTCGCGATCGTAGGCAGGCCGAATGTGGGAAAATCGACATTATTCAATGCACTGGCCGGTTCCAGGATCGCCATCATCCAGGACACGCCGGGTGTGACCCGGGACCGGATCTACGCGGATGTGGAGTGGCTGAACAGGAAGTTTACCCTGATTGATACCGGAGGAATCGAACCGGATTCCAACGACGTGATTCTTTCACAGATGAGGGAGCAGGCGCAGATCGCCATCGACACGGCGGATGTGATCCTGTTTCTGACAGATCTGAAGCAGGGCCTTGTGGACTCCGACGCCAAGGTGGCGGACATGCTCAGAAGAAGCCATAAGAGCGTGATCCTGGTAGTGAATAAGGTTGATAATTTTATCAAGGATGAGCCCAGCGTCTATGAATTCTATAATCTGGGGATCGGTGACCCGGTCCCGATCTCCGCTGCAAACAGGACCGGAATCGGCGATCTTCTGGATGAGGTGATGAAGCGCATGCCGGAGCAGACAGGGAAGGAAGAGGAGGACAGCAGACCGAAGATTGCCATCGTCGGCAAACCGAATGTAGGTAAATCCTCCCTGATCAACCGGCTGCTCGGGGAGCAGAGGCTGATCGTGTCCGATATTGCCGGAACGACGAGGGACGCCGTCGACGCGGCTGTAAAATATAACGGCAAAGAGTATATTTTTATCGATACGGCAGGACTTCGGAGGAAGAACAAGATCCGGGAGGACCTTGAACACTATATGATCGTGCGGGCCGTCGCGGCCATCGAGCGGTCTGACGTGGTTGTCGTGGTGATTGACGCTGTGGAAGGCGTAACGGAACAGGACGCCAAGATCGCGGGCATCGCCCATGAAAGAGGCAAGGGAATCATCATCGCGGTCAATAAATGGGACGCGGTTGAGAAAGACAATCATACCGTGAAGGAATTCACGGACAAGATCCGCCTTACCCTTTCCTTTATTCCCTACGCGGATATTATCTTCATTTCCGCGAAGACCGGACAGAGGCTTACAAAGCTCTATGACATGATCGACATGATCATGGAGAGCATGACCAGGAGAGTGGCGACAGGCGTGCTGAATGAGATCCTGACGGAGGCCGTGGCCCTTCAGCAGCCGCCCATGGATAAGGGGAAGAGGCTGAAATGCTATTATATGACCCAGGTTGCCGTGGCGCCGCCGACCTTTGTCCTGTTTGTTAATGACAAGGATCTAATGCATTTTTCCTATGAGCGCTATCTGGAGAACCAGATCCGGAATACCTTCGGCTTCCGGGGGACAGCGATCCGCATTCTGGTGCGGGAGAGAAAAGAAAAGGACCAGTGACACGCAGAAGGACAGGATGAACGGGGCTAAGACCGCGCAGCATCAGGCGGAGGAAGCGGAATTATGATCAGAGTGGTATGTCTGTTGATCGGCTATGTTTTCGGACTGTTTCAGACCAGTTATTTTATCAGTAAAAGCCGCGGTTTCGACATCCGCGATTTCGGAAGCGGCAATGCCGGGACGACGAATGTTCTCAGGACCATCGGGCTGAAGCCCGGACTTATGACTTTTATCGGGGACTGCCTGAAATGTCTTCTGGCGGTCTGCCTGGTATCGCTCCTTTTCGGCCGTTCCCATCCCGACATGCTTCCGCTTCTGAAGATGTACGCGGCGATGGGAGCTGTCCTGGGCCATGATTATCCTTTCTACATGGACTTCAGGGGCGGCAAGGGCGTGGCAGCATCGGTCGGCCTGCTTCTGGCCTTTGACCCGATTGTCGCTGCCTGCTCCGCTGTTATCTTTTTCTCGGTTTTTTTCACTACCCATTATGTGTCGCTCGGATCGATCCTGATGCATCTGGGAATCCTGATAGAGGTCCTGATTCTGGGGTTGGTCGGACATTTCCATATGACGCACCCGCATCTGATCGAGCTTTATCTGCTGACCCTGGCGCTGGTCTCTCTGTGCTGGTGGAGGCACCGGGCGAATATATCAAGGCTTCTGCAGGGAACAGAGCCTAAAACTTATCTGAAGAAACACTGATTGTACCGAAGCGGAGCGTAGAGCCACGAGCGCACAGAGGTAGTCTGGCAGCTAAAGCTGCCGTTCGCTCGGACGCAATTTAGCCAAGGCGGAATTGATAAAATCCCCTCTGACGGCTGCGGCGCTGAACCGGGCCGCCGGACAAAAACAAAAGCACCGCTGCAGAAGGCAGTTCTGCATGAAAATGCAGGCAGAGCGCGGGTCAGGCAGAATGAAAGGGAATGCTATGGATTTTTTATCTATGAGTTGTGATGAATTTACCGAGGCCCTGGCCTCAAAGGAGCCGGTGCCCGGCGGCGGCGGAGCGAGCGCTCTGGTCGGAGCCCTTGGAATCGCTCTTGGCAATATGGTGGGGAATCTTACGGTCGGGAAAAAGAAATACGCGGCCGTGGAAGCACGCATCTATGAGCTGATGGCGGAAGCGGACCTGATTCAGAAGGAACTGCTTTCCCTGGTCAGAAGAGACGCGGAGGTTTTTCAGCCCCTGGCGGAGGCATACCGCCTGCCCCACAGTACGCCGGAGGAGCAGGAGAAGAAAGACCTTGTGATGGAGAAAGCCCTGAAGAGAGCCTGTGACGTACCGGTCCAGATTATGGAGACGGTATGCAGGGCGATCGACCTGATTGCGGAATTTTCATCTATCGGAAGCAGGATGGCTGTCTCCGACGCCGGTGCAGCCGCTGCATTTTCCGCCGGAGCCCTCCGCGGCGCCTCCCTGAATGTATTTATCAATACCAGGTCCATGAAAGACAGGAAACTGGCGGAAGAACTGAACAGAAAAGCGGAGGAGATGCTGGATCAGTATCTCCCGAAAGCGGATGAGGTATTTCTGCAGGTCAGGAAAAGCCTGCAGGCAGCAGTATGAGGAGACAGGGAATGGCAGCAGATATTCTGGGAAAAGAAGTCAGCAGCGCTCTGAGCGGGAAGATCAGGCAGAAGGTTGAACTGCTGGAGCAGATGGGGATTACGCCGACCCTGCGGATTATCCGGGTGGGGGACAATCCGGGAGATCTTTCTTATGAGAGAGGCGCGGGAAAGCGCTGCGCCGCCCTGGGGATCCTGGTTCAGAACCTGGTATTTCCGGGGGATGTGTCACAGGCTGAGCTTCTTGCGGCGGTCCACGCTGCCAATGAAGACCCTTCGGTGCATGGAGTTCTGCTCTTCCGTCCGCTTCCGGCTCATCTGGACCGGGAGGAGATCGAGAACGCGCTTCTTCCCGAAAAGGATGTGGACGGCATGACGGATCTGTCCATGAGCGGTGTATTTACCGGGAAAGAGATCGGATACCCGCCGTGTACGGCACAGGCCTGCATGGAAATCCTTGATTTCTGCAAAGAAGATCTGAGCGGGAAAAGAGCCGTGGTGATCGGCCGGTCCAACGTGATCGGGAAGCCCGTCTCCATGCTCCTTCTCAGAAAGCATGCCACGGTGACGGTCTGTCATACCAGAACCAGGGATCTGGCTGCGGAAGCGCGCAGGGCGGATATTCTGGTGGCTGCGGCCGGAAGGGCGAAGATGATCGGGGAAGAATTTGTGAGCCCCGGGCAGCTGATCCTGGATGTGGGAATCAATGTGGATGAGGACGGCAGACTCTGCGGAGATGTGGATTATGAAGCGGTGAGCGGGACGGTGGGCCGGATTACGCCTGTTCCCGGAGGCGTGGGAGCTGTCACGACGACGGTGCTCGCCCTGCACGTCGTGCAGGCCGCGCTTAGGCAGAACAGTTGAAAATGAACTTACAGAGGCAGAACGAATGAAGCTTGGACTGGTAATTGAAGGCGGCGGCATGAAATGTGCCTATACCGCAGGGGTCCTGGACCGGATGCTCGACGATGAGATCCGGCCCGACTATGTGATCGGAGTCTCCGCAGGCGCGGCCTGCGGAGCGTCTTTTGTCGCGGGACAGCGCGGGAGAAACCGGCGCTTTTTTGTGGATTATGTGACGGACCCGGACTATATGGGCATGACGGCCTTCCGGCGCAGCGGGGATTTCTTTAACCTGGAGTATATCTATCAGAATATGACCGGGAAAGACGGAAAGGATCCGCTGGACTATGACGCCATCATGAAAAATCCGGCGCAGCTCTGGGCAGTGGCGACGGATGCCGAGACGGGGGAAGCCGCTTATTTTACAAAAAAAGACCTCTCCCCTACAGACTATTCGGTTTATATGGCCAGCTGCGCCATTCCTGTGGCATGCCATCCGGTCAGGATCGGGGAGCACCTTTATTATGACGGCGGCTGCAGTGATTCCATACCGGTCAGAAGGGCGCTGGAGGCAGGCTGCGACAAAGTGATCATTCTTCTCTGCAGGCCGAAAGATACCGTGCGTTCTCCCGAAAAACACCGCAGGCTCTACCACAGCCTCCTGAGCCGCTATCCCGCCCTGGTCCATAATCTGGACACCCGCCATGAGCGCTACAATGCTGTGCTGAAAGCCTCGAGGAGGCTGGAGGAGCACGGGCATGCCCTGATTCTGGCTCCCCATGAGGAGCTTCAGATCACGACCTATACAAAGGACCCCGGACAGCTTCAGGGCCTGTATGACACGGCCCTGCGCGAATATGATCAGGACCGGGAAAAGCTTCTGGAATTTATAGGAGCCTGACCGCCCGGATTATTACTATTCACGGCTTTCCACATCAAGCCTCAGACCATCCGTGCTTCGCACGTATGCCGCATCTTCGATGCTTATGCCTGAGGCTGTATGTGGAGTTCCTGCTTCGCAGGCCATATTTAAAATCAGAACCTGGTTCTTACGTGCAAGCACGACGAACCAGAACCCGATTTTAAAAAGGCCGTGAATAGTAACCCTGGATTAGTCAGTTTGTTTGAACAAATGGAATAAGTCGGGACGAAAAAGTTGCGAAATCCCATTTTTTTCGGAAAAAATTTTTGTTTAATGCAAAAAACATATAATTTTTTCTGAAAAAGTATTGTAACCCGAATTTCATTCGGTTATAATGGCAGAGTTGCAGGGTTTTGTTACAGGAACCCCGGCAGAGGAGGACTGTCAGAAGAAGGTTTTTGCCAGGCCCGGCAGACGGGATCTGACAGTTCCTGCGTCAGACAGAGAGCTTATGGAGGTATTTGGCATGTCGTATGTAGATGAAGTCTATGAGCGCGTGGTAGCTCAGAACCCGGCGCAGCCCGAGTTTCACCAGGCGGTAAAAGAAGTTCTGGAATCTCTCCGCGTTGTGATCGAGGAGAATGAAGAAGAGTACAGAAAAGAAGCGCTTCTTGAGCGCCTGACCACACCTGAGAGACAGATTCTGTTCCGCGTACCCTGGGTGGATGACAAGGGGCAGGTACAGGTGAACAACGGTTACCGCGTACAGTTCAACAGCGCGATCGGACCGTACAAGGGAGGACTTCGTTTCCATCCGTCCGTTACGCTCGGAACCATCAAATTCCTCGGTTTTGAGCAGATCTTCAAGAATTCCCTTACCAGCCTTCCGATCGGCGGCGGCAAGGGCGGATCTGATTTCGACCCCAAGGGCAAGTCAGACAAGGAAGTCATGAAATTCTGCCAGAGCTTCATGACGGAGCTTTACCGTCATGTCGGTGCTGACACGGACGTACCGGCGGGTGACATCGGCGTAGGCGGACGCGAGATCGGTTTCCTCTATGGACAGTATAAGAGAATTACCGGCCTGTATGAAGGCGTGCTGACCGGCAAGGGCCTGACCTACGGCGGATCCCTGGCAAGAACCCAGGCTACCGGCTATGGCCTGATTTATTTCCTGGATGCCATGCTGAGGGCGAACGGCAAAGAGCTGGCCGGACAGACCATCGCGGTATCCGGAGCCGGAAACGTCGCGATCTACGCGATCGAGAAGGCACAGCAGCTCGGCGCGAAGCCTGTTACCTGCACGGATTCCACAGGCTGGATCTATGATCCGGAAGGAATCGATGTGGCTCTTCTGAAGGAAGTCAAGGAAGTGAAGAGGGCAAGGCTGACAGCCTATGCTGAAGCGAGACCGTCCGCTGTCTATCATGAAGGCAAGGGCGTGTGGTCCACCAAGTGCGATATCGCCTGCCCGTGCGCGACCCAGAACGAACTGAATCTGGACGACGCGAAGATGCTGTATGAGAACGGCTGCTACTGTGTAGCGGAAGGCGCGAATATGCCGACCACACTGGAAGCGACCCAGTTCATCCAGTCCAAGGGCATGCTGTTCAGCCCGGGCAAGGCTTCCAATGCCGGCGGTGTAGCGACCTCAGCCCTTGAGATGAGCCAGAACTCAGAGCGTCTGTCCTGGAGCTTCGAGGAAGTGGACAGCAAGCTGAAGGGCATCATGGAGAATATCTTCCGCAGCGTGGATGACGCAGCCAGGAAGTACGGAAAAGAAGGCGACTATGTGGCAGGTGCCAATATCGCCGGATTCCTGAAGGTAGCTGATGCCATGAAGGCACAGGGAATTGTCTGATTAAGTAAAAAGTGCGGGGCCTGCGTCAGCAGGCCCTGTTTTTATTCAGAAGAAAGATTGCAGAACAGAAGAAAGAACTGCATAAAAAACGGACTGCATAAAGCTGCAGTCCGTTCATATCGTTTATAAATTAAATCAGATCAGTCGTACTGGGTCAGATTATACTGTTCAACCAGAGAGCAGAGAGAGGAGACGTAATTGGGAGCCGTAGCATAGCCGCCGTCCTTGATGATCTGGGCAACAGCTCTGTAATTCCTGTTCCCGACCAGACCCTTATAGCGCAGGGAGCCGTCGCCGAGCTTGGCGTTGGCCAGATACGCGGAATGGTCTGCGATGCTCTCTTCGTAGCAGCTGTAGGCACGGAACTTGGCGCTGACCGTCACATAGGAGCCATTCACATATTCCTGGGTCTGCTTCATGCAGACGGCACCGCTCCAGGGACTTGCCCAGGCCCAGGTTGTCTGGGTGGTATCGCCCTTCATTCCGAAAAGGTTGCAGGCTTCCGTCGCCAGGGAAGACTTTCCGTAGGAGCTTTCCACGATCGCCTGCGCGACTGTGATGGAAGCAAGAACGCCTGTCCGCTGCATATCTTCATGAGCAAGTTCTCCGATCATGCGGATAAATTCCGCATTGGAGGAGGGAGTCTTCGTAGTCTTCGTAGTCTTTGCTGCAGCGGCCGTGGAAGAGGAGGATGCCTGGCAGACGCCGTCGCTGTTGAAGGTATAGCGGCTTCCGTCGATCGCAACCGTCTTTCCGCAGATCGCCATGCCGTATTTGCCGAGCTTGCCCTTTGCCTTGAAATAATAGGTATTCCCGGAAACGGTCTGCCAGCCGGTCTGAAGCTGCCCGCTCTCATTGAAGAGGAAGACCTTCTTGCCGATCTTGCTCAGCCCTGTAACGGCTCCCGCATCTGTGAAATAGTAGATGTAGGCACCGTCGTTGAACCAGCCTTTTACATACTGGCCGGATTCATCCACATAATAATATCTGCCGTTGATCACCTGAAGACCGGCGGCATAGCTGTAAGAGCTGCTTCCATCGGATACGGGGGTAAGTTCTGCAGCGAATGTGCAGGAAGCAAAGAGAAGAATGGCCAGAACGGCCGGAATAATTAAGGAAAAGGCTGAAAAGCCGTGAGTTCTTTTTTTCATATACATAATTTGTATCCCCTTTCAATGTCTAATCTTACATGAAAATAAAAAACTTGTAAAGAAATTATTAACGAAATATTTCAAACTGTGTTAAAACAAATCGGGAAAAGCGGCAGAATTGACAAATAAGCGCGAAAATAAGAGTATTAAGACATAAAATTCAGCTAAATAATGAGTATAACTATTAATTACAGATAATAATGCATTTGTACAGGATCTCAGCTGCCTGCCAGGCAGCGGTTCAGGCTGCCCGTCAATATTTCATGTGTTTCATCTCTGCTCCGGCGGATGCCACGGGCGTACAGATGAAGTCCGGCAGCCGGAGCTGCCGTGCGCGGGGGGCAGTTCCGGCAGAGCGGGATTGATTTTTTCTTTCCTTTCACGGAAATTATGGTATGATGACTAGCGGTAGAAAAACCGGCCGGGCCAGTTGCTGCCCGGCCGCTGTGTATCTGTTTCCGGCCATGTCAGGTCAAAGGCAGAAGAGAGCTGACAGCCGGTTCTCACTTTTATTCCTGCTGAGCGTGATTAAGCAAAGGCAGAAGAGAGGGAGTCAGAAGCCGGGAGCCGGAGAGACACTGTTTTTTTCTGAATGGCAGCTTCTGATGCACTGGATACAGCGTTTCCATGAAACAGATACAGGAACAGAAAGGAAATGTACAGCTATGTTTGAAATAATGGGTCCCGATGAAGCGGTTGAGCTGATTCATGACGGCGACTGCATCTGTGTGAACTCCTTTGTCGGGATCGAGAATCCGGTAGAATTGCATGAAGCCATCTACAGGCGCTATCACAGCATGGATACGCCGAAAAATCTGACGATTGTATCCAGTGCGGGTTTCGGCGTCTGGGATGAGGATCACAACGCGGAGCGCTATATCCGGGAAGGGGCGGTCAGCCGTCTGATCTGCGGTCATTTCGGCGCCATGCTCAGTACAAAGAAGATTGTCCAGGAGGACCGTTTTGAGGCTTACAACCTTCCGCTCGGCTGCATTTCCCATGCCATAAGGGCCCAGGCCAGCGGGCAGAGAGGCGCCCTGTCGAAGGTGGGGCTGGATATCTTCGTCGATCCCCGCAGGGAGGGACCCGGGATCAACAGGATCTCAAAGTCCGCCGACCTGGTGAAGCCAGTCGAGGTGGACGGGGAAGAATTCCTCTACTATACGCTCCCGAAGCTGAATGTGGCGCTGATTAAAGGGACCTGCGCGGATTACCGCGGGAACATTTCCTTTGATGATATGTTCATGTCCGGGGACGCCCTCTCCATCTGCCAGGCGGTCCGGGCCAATCACGGAAAAGTGATCGTTCAGGTGGACCGGCTGGTCGCGACGCCTTCCAGGCCCAGGAATACGATTATTCCGGGCTGCCTGGTTGACGTGATCGTCGTTGTGGAGCCGGAGGAAAGGCCCGTCGCCTACCGCGCCCTGACCGGAAGCTTCGAGATTCCCTATTCGGAGTGGAAGGGCTGGCATGAGATGATCGATGAGCTCAGTTCCGCCAGAAGGGAAGTGAATCCCGCGCACAATGTAATCGGGAAGAGGGCGGCCAGGGAACTGAAGGCCGGGGATATCGTCAATATCGGGATCGGGATTCCCGAGATGGTCTCCAAGTATGCCCGCAAGAGCGGGATGCTCAGCCGTATCACGATGACGGTGGAATCCGGCGGGATCGGCGGTTTCCCGGCGTCCGGGACGGTGTTCGGGGCCATGATCGGGGCTGCTTCCGTCTATGATATGGCGAACCAGTTTGACCTATATGACAGCGGCGGACTGGATATCTGCTTTATGGGGGCTTTTGAGGTGGACCGGCACGGCAATGTAAATGCCCACAGGGGCCCGGGCAACTTTTCAGGAATCGGGGGATTCGCCAATATTACGGCACGGACGCCGGTCGTGGTCTTCTGCCTCACTTTCAACACCAAAGGACTTACCGTTGTCCGCAGGAGGGACGCAGTGACCATCGTGGAAAACGGAAGCGCGGCCAAATTTGTCCCGGAGGTGCGCAGCATAAGCTTTTCGGCGGCCAGAGCGATGCACAACGGCCAGAAGGTCCTCTACGTTACGGAGAGATGCGTCTTTGAACTGACGGAAAAGGGCCTCAGGCTGGCGGAAGTGTATCCGGGAATCGATCTGAAGAAGGATATCCTGGACCTGCTTCCCTTTGAGATTGAGCTGGGATCCGGAATCATCGGATCAGACAGGGAGGGGGAAAAGGGATGAATCATCTGCCTTATGTAGAAAAACTCAGGGCCTGCACAGAGCGCCACTATAACTGTGCCCAGTCCCTTCTGGTGCCTTTCGCGGACGTGGCGGGCATAACAGAGGAGAAGGCGTATGACCTGGGCAATATGTTCGGAAGCGGGATGCATACCGGCAATATCTGCGGAACCGTCACAGCCGCCGCCATGATTCTGGGCATGGCCGGATTTGAAAAAGAGGTGTCCGTGAAGATGATCCGTGATTTTAAGGAGAATCATGCGGGGCTTCTGTGCAGGGAACTTCTCGCCGAATCCGCAAGGAAGCAGATTCCGAGAAAGCCGCACTGTGACGCCCTGGTCTTTGAGATGACCCGTTTTCTGGATCAGACTCTTGCTGCGCGGCAGGAGACCGGATCCGCTGAGAAGCAGTTACTTTGAAATCAGAACCTGTTTTTCCTGCAGGCGCGACGAACCGGAACCAGATTTCAAAAAGGCCGTGAATAGATAACAAAGTAAGCGGCATATTGTTATTTTACACAAAGTTTTCTTGAATTCTGCCTTCAATTGTATTATTATTGTGGGTGTAGTTTTTTTACTGCCACAGGAGAGTTGTTTACAACAAAGGAGGAAAGTATGAGAAAATTCGCAGTTGCTGCTCTCGCAGCCATGACTCTTGTGCTCAGCGCAAGCGGCCTTGCATGTGCGGAAGATGCTCCCGAGATCGATTTCCACGTAGGTATCGTGACCGGTTCCGTCTCCCAGTCAGAGGATGACCGCCGCGGAGCGGAAGCATTCCAGGAGATGTACGGCGAAGACAACGTCACACTGGCGATCTATCCGGACAACTTCACCGAAGAGCTTGAGACCACCATCCAGACGATCGTCAACCTGTCCGATGATCCGGAGATGAAGGCGATCATCGTCAACCAGGCAGTACCGGGCACCACAGAAGCTTTCCGTCAGATCAAGGAAAGACGCCCCGACATCCTCTGCATCGCAGGTGAGTCCCATGAGGACCTTCCCGAGATCGGTTCCGCAGCTGACCTTGTCTGCAACAACGACTTTGTAGCACGCGGATATCTGATCATCCGCACCGCCCATGAGCTGGGCTGCAAGTCTTTCGTGCATATCTCCTTCCCGAGACATATGGCATATGAGACCATGAGCCGCCGTGTCGCGATCATGAAGAAGGCATGCGAAGAGTTCGGTATGGACTTTATCCTTGAGACCGCTCCGGACCCGACATCCGACGTCGGCGTTGCAGGCGCGCAGGCTTACATCCTTGAGAAGGTTCCGGAATGGGTTGAGAAGTACGGCACAGAGACCGCTTATTTCTGCACCAATGACGCCCATACCGAGCCGCTGCTCAAGCAGCTTCTCGCATACGGCGGATATTTCATCGAAGCTGACCTTCCGTCTCCGCTGATGGGTTATCCGGGAGCACTTGGAATCGACCTGTCCGAGGAAGCCGGCGATTTCGAGAAGATTCTTGCCAAGGTTGAAGATGCGGTCGTGGAAAAAGGCGGCGCAGGCAAGTTCGGTACATGGGCATATTCCTACGGCTACACCGTATCCGCAGGTCTTGCACAGCATGCTGTCAACGTAATCAATGGCGAAAGCGAGATCGACGAGATCGACGATATCGCAAAAGCTTACCAGGTATTCTCCCCGAACGCGGAGTGGAACGGTTCCAATTACACGAATGCTGAGACGGGCGTGAAGTCCGACAACATCTTCCTTGTATATCAGGATACCTATATCATGGGCGATCCGGGCTACTACATGGGATCCACTTCTGTCGAAGTACCGGAAGAGTATTTCACAACCAAGTAAGAAAAAGAGCGGCGCCGCCGCTGTATAATTGAAAGCTTTTCTGCATGGCGGGGGAGGAAAACAATTTCCTCCCCCGCCGTCGGTCGGAAGAAGCATTTTATGAAACTGCATCAGCTTGCGGAACCCGGGCAGCGCACGCTGCGGCGGGAGCCGGTCAGGAGCAGCCGAGGGAGGCCGCTCCTGGAGGAGATTAAAACATGAACAATGAAGCAGCCCCTTTGCTTGAAGTAAGAAATATTAAAAAGAGCTTTTTCGGGAACCAGGTTCTTACAGACATCAATTTCACCCTGCATGAGGGCGAGGTTATGGGGTTTGTCGGTGAAAACGGTGCCGGGAAGTCAACTCTGATGAAGATTCTGTTCGGAATGGATGTCATCAGGGAGACCGGAGGATATGAGGGCGATGTATTGATCCATGGAGAGAAGGTCAGCTTCCAGACGCCCTTTGACGCGATCCACGCCGGAATCGGCATGGTCCATCAGGAATTTTCCCTGATTCCGGGCTTTACCGCCGCCGAGAATATCGTACTGAACCGGGAACCTGTTAAAAAGAGTCCGGCGTCCGAGGTCTTCGGCGACAGACTCAATACATTGGACAGAGAAAAGATTCAGTCGACGGCTGTCAGCTCGATCGAGAAGATGGGCGTCGACATAGATCCGAACATGGTGATCAGCCAGATGCCGGTCGGACATAAACAGTTTACCGAGATCGCCAGGGAGCTGAGCAAGGAGAATCTGAAGCTCCTGATTCTGGATGAACCGACTGCGGTTCTGACGGAGAAGGAGGCAGAAGCCCTGCTGGAGTCGATCCGGGGGATGTCCTCGCGCGGCATCGCGGTGATCTTTATCACGCACCGTCTCCAGGAGATCCTGGACGTATGCGATAAGGTCGTCGTCATGCGCGACGGCTTCGTGGTGAAGGAGACGCCCTCGGCGGATACGAACATCCCTGAAATTACCCGCTGGATGGTCGGCAGAAGTGTTGAGAACACGTCTGTCCGGAAAGAAGAGGGAAGAAGCCGGCAGCCGGATAAGGTGATCATGACGATCCGCAATCTCTGGGTCGATATGCCCGGAGAGACGGTCCGCAATGTCAATCTTGATGTCATGGAGGGAGAGATCCTGGGCATCGGCGGCCTTGCCGGGCAGGGAAAGCTCGGGATCCCGAACGGGATTATGGGCCTGTATGAGGCGGGCGGAAAAGTAACCCTGAACGGGGAGGATATTCCCCTGAACAATCCGCGTGCCTGCCTGAACGCGAAGCTGGCTTTCGTTTCCGAAGACCGCAGGGGCGTAGGCCTCCTGCTGGATGAGTCCCTGGAATGGAATGTTGCCTTTCCCGCCATGCAGGTACATAACAAGTTCCTGAAGAACTATCTGGGCGGACTGATCAAATGGCGCGACGAAGAAGCCATTGCATCGGTTACGCAGAAATATATCGACGAGCTTGCGATCAAATGTACCAGTTCAAGGCAGAAGGCCAGGGAACTTTCCGGCGGAAACCAGCAGAAGGTCTGCCTGGCAAAAGCTTTTGCCCTTGAACCGGGGTTCCTTTTTGTGTCCGAACCTACCCGCGGGATCGATGTCGGCGCCAAAGCCCTTGTCCTTGACGCGCTGAGAAGGTTCAACCGGGAATCGGGAGTTACGGTTGTGATGATTTCCTCCGAGCTGGAGGAGCTGAGGCAGACCGCGGACAGAATCGCGATTGTTTCAGGCGGACGCATTGCCGGGATACTCCCTGCCTCCGAATCATCGGAAGCGTTCGGCGCACTTATGGTAAGCCAGGTTATTTAAGGAGGACGGGATGAACGAAAGAACGCTTGAGAATAAGGAGAAGAGCAGATTTCAGAAGTTTGTCGCTGATTTCGGCCTGCCGCGTCTGATCATCGCCGGGTTCCTCCTTCTTCTGTTTATTTTGGCACCGATTGTCGGGGCTGATTTCCCGACACAGATTTCCAATACGATCAACCGCTTCAGCTGGAATGCGGTTATGGTCCTGGCCATGGTTCCGATGATCCATTCGGGATGCGGACTGAATTTCGGCCTTCCCCTCGGCATCATATCCGGGCTTCTGGGAGCGACCATGTCGCTTCAGTTCGGTTTTACAGGGCCCTTCAGCTTTGTGATGGCCATCGTGATCGCCACTCCCTTTGCCCTGATTCTGGGGACATTCTACGGCTGGCTTCTGAACCGGATCAAAGGAGGCGAGATGATGATCGCCACCTATGTCGGTTTTTCATCTGTTGCATTCATGTGCATGATGTGGCTGCTTCTGCCGTACAACAAGGCGGATATGGTATGGGGCATGGCAGGAAAGGGCCTGCGTACCACCATCTCACTGGAAGGCTATTATGCGGGAGCGCTTGCGAACATTCTGCAGATCAGGATCGGCAATATGTTTATTCCGACCGGCACGCTGCTGTTTTTCGCCCTTCTTGCATGGATCATGTGGGCTTTCCTGCATACCAGGACCGGGACGGCTATGACGGCCGTAGGCTCGAATCCTGTCTTCGCCAGGGCAGCCGGAGTAAATGTGGATAAGATGCGGCTTCTCTCTGTTATCATGTCCACCTGGCTGGCAGCGGTCGGCATCCTGGTCTATGAGCAGGGCTTCGGCTTCATTCAGCTCTACATGGGGCCGTTCTACATGGCGCTGCCCGCTGTCTCGGCGATCCTGATCGGCGGTGCTTCCGTCAATAAAGCGAGCATAGCGAATGTCGTCATCGGAACCTTCCTCTTCCAGGGAATCGTCACGATGACGCCTACTGTCATGAATAATATGATTCATATGGACATGAGCGAAGTAATCCGGATTATCGTCTCCAACGGCATGATCCTCTACGCTCTGACCAGGAAAACGGAGGGATCAAGATGAGCGCGAACAATAGAAACTCTGCCGCGTCTCAGAAGACGGGCAGCTTCAGCCTGAAGAATCTGATCCTTGATAATACCGTCCCGATCATGTTTATTGTGATCTGCGCGGTCTGTATCCCTATCTCCGGTTTTTCACCCAGTTATCTGATCAATGAGATTATGACCCGTCTGGGAAGGAATTCCTTCCTGATCCTGAGCCTGCTGATTCCGATCATGGCCGGCATGGG
>DGHP01000175.1:15075-17332 GCA_002392705.1 Lachnospiraceae bacterium UBA3845
CTGAACTTCGGCATGACGCTGGGAGCCATGGCCGGCGAGATCGGCCTGATCTTCGTGTCAGACTGGCAGATCTGGGGAATTCCCGGAATGATTCTGGCCATGATCATCTCCATTCCGATTTCGGTGGCCCTGGGCGTGCTCTGCGGAAAG
This sequence comes from Lachnospiraceae bacterium UBA3845, assembly GCA_002392705.1. Taxonomy (GTDB): domain Bacteria; phylum Bacillota; class Clostridia; order Lachnospirales; family Lachnospiraceae; genus Porcincola. The sequence goes on from DGHP01000175.1 coordinate 15,226, forward strand.
ATCCTGAACCAGGCCAAGGGCAGGGAGATGGTAACCAGCTATATCATGAGCTACTTCATCAATGGTATCTACCAGCTGGTTGTTCTGTACCTGATGGGATCGGTTATTCCGATCATCCATTCTTCGATCAAGCTGCCCAGAGGCTACGGTATCCGCAATACGGTCAGTCTCCTGCAGATGCGCCAGAAGCTGGATGAACTCCTCGCGGTGAATGTCAAAGGCGTCCGGATCCCGGTTGCCACCCTGATCGTGATCGCGCTGATGTGCCTGCTGATCGTCTGGTTCCGAAGAACCAAGCTGGGCCAGGATATGAGAGCGGTCGGACAGGATATGCAGGTAGCCGAGGACGCCGGCATCAATGTGGAGCGGACGAGGATCATCTCGATCGTCATCTCAACCGTGCTGGCGGGATTCGGCATGATCATCTATCTGCAGAATATGGGCAATCTGTCCACCTACAGTTCCCATTCCCAGATCGGCATGTTCTGTATCGCGGCGCTCCTGGTCGGCGGCGCTTCGGTTGACCATGCTTCGATCGGAAATGTATTTCTGGGCGTTATTCTCTTCCATACGATGTTTATCGTCGCGCCGAAGGCAGGCGCCGTCATCACCGGCGATTCCATGATCGGTGAATATTTCCGCGTATTTGTCTCCTATGCGGTCATCACGATCGCCCTTGTCATGTATGAGACAAAGAAGAGAAAGAAGAAGAGCCAGGCTGCGGAGCAGCTTCAGGCAGACCAGCAGGCCGCCGGAGCAGACGGGAAGGGGGCATGATCATGAAGAATTCAAGAAGACTGCTGTTCAGGATCCTGACCGTTCTTGTGCTGCTGGTGATCGCGGCCGCCATGTATGTGATCGGAAGAGGCCATACCCTTTATTTTGACAATACATCCATGGACTATAACGGCCAGACGGTCGAGGCTCCCTACAGAATCGACGTCTATGTGGACGGCGAGCGCGTCGCCAAGCTGAAGGAGGACGAGAGGGGCACCTGTACCAATATCGGCCAGAAGTTCAGCATGGATCTGGAGATCACGAAGGAGAAGGACGATGAACCGGTCACGGAGCACATCAGCCTGAAACTGCCGTTCAATGTTGACAATATCGTAGTCAATCTGCCTGCGCTTCTGCAGGGACTGGATGAGGACGCCTATTACAGCGTATTCGTTCCTCTTGTACAGGAGCCGGCGGATGAGGAACCGCAGGTGGATGAGTTCGGCATCGAGATCAATGCGGACGAGAACACCGCGGGCTGAGGAACGGAATTACGATTTAAAGTCTGTATGAAACATAAAAAACTGCTCTGCTGTGCGGAGCAGTTTTTTGACTGGAGTGAATATGATCAGAAAGCTGTACCGGCAGATGTCTGCGACGATGATCGTCTGCGGCGTTCAGGTGATGCTGGCAGAGGACATTTCTTATGTGAATACCTTTGGCCTGAACAACCTGACCATTAAACTGCAGGCATCAGCAGACTTCAAATTAAAGTGAATTTAGTTTCAAGATCCTGTATTCAAATACCTCCATAAATGGTAAAATTAGTTGTAAACTGACAGCATTGTGAGACTTGAATGGTACTGTACCGCTCAGGCGGTGCCGGTTTTTTATATTTATGCTTTGCAATTCGAGGAAATCAGCGGCTTTGCTGCTGTGTAAGAGAGGAGGATTCTTATGAAACTGCCAAAACTGCCTGCATGGCTGGCTATTTCGTGCATTCTGGTTTTGTCTTCAACAACAGGCTGCGGGAGCTCGGACAAAAAAGAACCGGAGACAAAGGCTGCTGTACAGACGGAAGTAAAAGGGACAGAAAAAGCGGCACAGTCCGGGGATACAGCTGAGACGGCAGAAGCGGCAGACGGGAATCAGACAGAATCTGCTCAGGCTGCCGGACAGGATGAGAATGCTTCAGAGACAGAAGCGGCGGCAGCGGGAACGGAAGCAGAGGCTGCGGCGGAAGCCGGAACGGAAGCTGAGCCTGCGGCGACAGTGGAAGCGGGAACGGAAGCTGAGGCTGCTGCGGCGGGAACGGAAGCTGAGGCTGCGGCGGCGCTGGAAGCGGGAACGGAAGTTGAGACTGCAGCGGCGCTGGAAGCGGGAACGGAAG
>DGHP01000043.1 GCA_002392705.1 Lachnospiraceae bacterium UBA3845
GCGGAGGTCCGCAGGGTCCTGGATCCGGACCGGAATCTGTTGGAGGAGAACTACCGGGATGAGACGGGGGCTCTGGCAGAGGATGAGAACGGGGTCGCCGTGATCCGCTACAGCTACGACACGGACGGGAATAAGATATCCGAACAGTATTACAATGCGGTGGTCGAACCGGTATGCGCTGCAAATAAAGGATATGCCTCCGCCGCGTATGAATATGACGCGGAGGGCAACCAGATATCACAGTCTTTCTATGATGAGAAGGGACGTCCCGTTTTAAACGCTTCCGGCTATGGAAGAACGGAATTGCAGTACGATGAGGACGGGAATGTAGTTTCCATCTCCTATCTGGATGAAGACGGAACTCCTGTCCTTCTGCAGGATGGCTACCAGCGGGTGGACTATGTATTCGATGAAGCCGGCAGAGTCACGGAGGAGCGCTATTACGGTACGGACGGCCTGCCGGCGGTGAATAAAAACGGTGTGTTCCTTGTGAAGAAGGGGTATGACGGGGCCGGGAACCAGAACTATGAAGCCTATTTTGACAGCCTGGAAGAGCCGTTTTACCTGAAGGACGGTTATGCTGCCGTCAGCCGGACCTTTAATGAGGAGAAGAAAAAGATCTCGGAGACTTACCTGGATGGCAGAGGATATCCTCTGGAGACGGCAAAAGGCTATGCTTCCGTTGATTTTTGTTATGATAAGAACGGAAATATCACGGCTGAGACCTATCGGAACAGCCTCGGTCAGATCGGAACGAATAAAAACGGGGTATCTGTTCTGAAAAGGGTTTATGATGAAAATAAGAGGGTTGTAAAAGAAAGCTGCTGTGATGCTTCCGGACAGCCTTTTATTCCGGAGAAGATCGGCTATGCTTCGGTGAGAAAAATCTATTTTGAGAATGGAAAAGTCTGGAGAGAGCAGTATCTGGATGAAGGGGATTCTCTGGTTTCCGGCCTGAAGGGTTTTGCCGGCATAGAATACGCCTACGATCCGGAGACCGGGAATAAGATCGCGGAGTATTATCTTAATGCAGAGGGAACCCGTTTTATTCCTGAAGAACTGGGTTATGCCGGGATTCATTACCTGTATGATCAGGATGGTGAAAAGACAGGCAGCTTCCATGTTGATGAGAATGGAAAATATATGGAGCTGGTTCCGGCTGCAGGTTTCCGGCCCGAAAAGGATGAGGAGGGGCGCACCATCGCGGAACAGTATTATGATGGCAGCGGCATGCCCGCGGAGGATCCGGAGAAGGGGTATGCCAGTGTCCGTTACAGTTATGACGAGGCCGGGAACAGGACAGAAACCGCCTATTTTGATCTGGCGGGTCAGGCGGCGGAATATAAGGGTGCTGCCCGCAGCGTGAGAACCTATGACGATTATGGAAATGTGACAGCCGAACGCAGCTACGATGGTTCCGGGGCCCCTGTCCTGAATGCAAAAGGCTGTGCCTGCGTCGAGAAAGCATATGATGACAGCGGAAATGCGGTCCGGGAGACATTTCTTGATGCAGACGGAAACAGAATGAGCGCGGACGGCTATTCACAGACGCTGAAGATGTATGATGAAGACGGAAACGTGATCCTTCAGTCCTATTATGATGAGGATGGAAATCCCGTTACTCTGGCAAAAGGATACAGCGCTGTGCGGAAATTCTTTGATTCTGAGAAGAACCCGATCCGGACGGAGTATTATGACGAGGCCGGGCAGCCGGTAGTGACGAAGGACGGCTGGGCGGTTTCTGAGAAAGTATTTGATCAGGCTGGGAATGTCCTCCTGGAGACCTGGTTTGACGCGGAAGGAGATGTCATCCCGCGGGATGGCGGCAGTGTCTCGCTCGTACGGGTCTATAATGAGCAGAAGAAGGCAGTTCAGACAAAATATGTGGATGCCTCCGGCAATCTGGTGATGTCTGATAAGGGTTATGCTCTGCTTCGCAATGAGTATGACGAGAACGGGAATAAGGTACTGGATCTGTATTATGATGCCTCTGAGCAGCCTGTAACCCTTAAGGGCGGTTACGCCGGAATCCGTTATCTGTACAATGACCAGAAGAAGGTCCTTCGTACCGAATATCTCGATACCACCGGGAACCGGACCATGTCCGCGAGCGGGTACGCGATCCGGGTCAATGATTATGACGCGGACGGCAATCAGATCTATGAGGCATACTATGACGCGCAGGGGCTTCCCGTTACATTGAAGAACGGGGCGGCGTCATTAAAAAAGACTTACAACGCCGACAAGAAACAAACGTCCCTTGCCTATTACAATCTGAACGGGGAACTGGTAACCATCACGGGCGGGTATGCGCAGCAGACCATGGATTATGATACAGAAGGCAGGCTGATCCGTCAGGCTTACTACAGTGCCTCCGGGCAGCCGGCGGCGGATAATAATTATATCAGTGTCCAGACAAAGGAATATGAGGATGAGGGCCGGCTTGTCAGAACCCGTTATTACAGTCCGGCTGGTTCTGAAACCGCCTGCAAGGCCGGCTATTCCGTACTGGAGCAGTACTATGATGATGCCGGGACACTTACGGGAGAGGCCTATTTTGATCCATCCGGAAACCGTGTTACTGTGAGTGGCGGCTGGTGCGGATATAATATAGAGATTCTGGGCGATGGAACGAAGATAAAACACTATTATAATGCGTCCGGAACAATCGTGAAATCTCAGTAAAAGACGGTGTGCTGACGGATGAAGGTCCGATCCGATGGAATCATCGGTCAGGATTTTAGATCTCGCTGCGCCGTTCGTATACATACACGCAACATGTGTTCGGATATGTGTAAATCGGGGTACAGGAAAACAGATAGATCAGGATTGGGAGGAAACGGATATGACAAGGAGAACTGGCTTTATCTTGGGGGGACTTGCGTTCGGAATGCTTTTTTCACAGACGGTATCCGCGCAGCAGGTTCATTTTAGCGGTGAAGCCTGCCCGCTGCTGATTACGGCGGATATGGAGGGAACCGTTCCCTATGCGGGAGCGGCGGGGCAGGCTGCCGCACCGGCCGAAGGAGAAACGGAAGCAGCCGGCAGCGCGGTCACTCCGGTAACGGACATGAACGTTCTGGGCCGGGCCGGGGATAAAGTAATCATCTGGATGGAGAACTCCGGAACGGGTTATGTTGCCGAAGAGGAGTTCACGGATAAACTGCCGCTTTTTGATCTTTCTTCTCTTGAGAACAGAGACCAGACGGCTGTTCTGCGGCCAGGCTCTGACGGTGATTCGGTCAAGGCTCTTCAGGAAGCGCTGATCCGTCTTGGCTTCCTGGAAGGGACAGCGGATGGAGCCTTCGGTGCCATGTCGGAGGATGCGGTCTCCCGTTTCCAGAACAGCAGGGCTTTGCCCGCCACTGGCGAAGCGGACGCGGTGACCCAGTGGCTTCTTGCAGACGCGCTTGCTTTTGCGGAGAATCCGGAAGGGGCGGTACTGGAGCTCGCTTATCCGGCGGAAATCAATCCGGAAACGAAATTCGCGGCAATAAATGAATTGACAAATGTCGATCTGTCGGCTTTTATGTCAGCGGACTGGCGGTTTTTATATGATGCCTTTGAGGGGAGCGGAATGCTGACAAACAGCAGGCTGGCTGCAGGGTCTGTCTCCTACGAGCCAAGCCCGATGGAGCGGCTCTCCATGGAGCTTTCCTTTGCCGTGAAGGCGGAGAAAGGAGAATCGGGGCAGGTGCATTTCTTCCCGGTTCTTCATATTGATACAAAAGGAGCCTACTGTCCCTATGTGCAGAGTGTTTCTTTCCTTTCGGGCGGCCAGAGCGCGGAGATTGGGCTGACGGATACAGACCGTACGGTTCAGGGCGTGGAAGTACTGGAAAGCGATAATCTGGAGCTGAGCCCGGAGCTGCTTTCCTTCCTGTCGGGTCCGGAGGCTGGTTCCCTGCAGCTGCGCGTGAAAGGTCAGAATCAGTTCTATGACCTGACTCTGAGTGCGGATACGGCAGCACTGAATGAATACGCGGCAGCATGCGAGACACTTTGAGAGCGGGAGTGAGGGGTAGATTATGAGAAGATACCGCAGGGTCAGGGACAGTATTCTGGCGGCGTCCGCTCTGCTGTTACTGGGGAGCGGCGTCTGCCCTGTTTATGCGCAGGCAGAGTCAGCGCAGGAGAAAACAGCGCAGGCGGAGTCGGAAGCCTGTGTCCGGATCCTCCAGAGACTGGACGCGGACAAGAAGGTTCTGGAAGAGCGCTGCGTCGATGAGAACAATAAGACGGTTTGCGGACCGGACGGCTATGCCGTGGTCCGGTATGCCTATGATGAAAATGGAAAGAAGACGGAAGAATCTTATTATGACGAGGCGGAGCGGTTCCTGATCAATCCGGACGGCTATGCGCTTGCCCGCTTTGTTTATGACGAAAACGGCAAGACTGTCGAAGAAGCATATTTCAGTGAGCCTGATGTTCCGGTTCTTCTGGAGGAGAAGGGGTATGCCCGGGTGGAACGGACCTTTGACGGAGATGGTTATCAGTTGTCGGAAGCTTACTATGACCAGTACGGAAAGCCGGCGGCTGGGTCAAAGGGATATTCCTCTGTTCAGTATATAAGGGACCGGGACGGTAATGCAGTTGAGACAAGATACTTTGACGGGAGCGGGCAGCCGCTGGAAGTGGACGGCGCGGCGCGTGTTACGGCTGATTACGACAGCGCCGGAAACGCGGTCCGCCAGTTGAAGTATAACGCGGAGGATCAGCTGGTATTAAACAGCAAGGGATATGCTTTCGTTGAAAAGACCTATGATGAAGCGAAAAATGTGATCCGTGAAGTCTTCTGTGACGCGGACGGCAATCCAATGGAAGCGGACGGCTATTCGGCGGTGGAGAAGGATTACGATCTGCAGGGGCGGGTGATCTCCCAGACATTTTTGGGCCTTTCGGACCAGCCTGTATATCTTGCAAAGGGTTACTGCTCAGTCCGGATGACTTACGAAGATCTGAAAAAACCGGTTCTTACGGAGTATCTGGATGAAAACGGCAGCCCGGTCATGACCTCAGACGGCTATGCTTTGCTGGAAGATCAGTATGACGAAAGAGGGTATATCATCAGGGAATGCTATCTGGACGGGAACGGACTGCCGGTCCTGAACGGAAAAGGTTACGCTGCTTTTTTAAGAAGCTATGATTCGGAAGGGCACCTGACAAAGGAGGCTTATCTGGACGAAGAGGACAAGCGTACCGTACCGGAGAGCTACGGTTATTCCGCTGTGGAATACAGCTATAACGAGGAAGGGAAGAAGACCTCCGAACGTTATCTGGACGCGGAGGATTCCTATACGACAGGTGCTTCCGG
>DGHP01000177.1 GCA_002392705.1 Lachnospiraceae bacterium UBA3845
GCGCTGTATGCCACCAGGGATTATTAAGGATCACGATGCCTGCCAGGATCAGCGACAAGCTCAGAAGAAGCAGGACCCACCACCACTTCTTGCCGGAGCGGCGGGCATACATCCATGCGTGAACAGCGCTGTGCAGACCGTCAACCATCAGAAGAATTCCGAAGATCACGCTGAGCGCCGTCAGAACATCATTCCCCGAGATGAGCACATACAGCCCGAGAACGATCAGAAGAAGCGCGGCAGTAAACAGAATCCAGGATGAAAGCTTCTTGGTTCCGGCGATAAAGTCCCAGACCATCACGCCTCCCACAAGCAGGATAATGTATCCCAGAATCTCCACAAGTATCTCATCATGCTTAACCGGTATAATCAGCATGAGCAGTCCAACGATCATCAGCAGAAGTGATGAGACGATCGTCTGCTGTTTTATTTTTTCCAAAGCCTGAATAATCATTTCGTAAACCTCCTCGCCATGCCTTCCCTCCGTTTTTCCGTATCCCGGCCGCATCAGAAAGCAGATGCCCGGTCCCTCTCCGTATCATCATAAAGCCTCATTCATCATATTCATCTGAATATAATCGCCGATGCAGATCATCCGCGTACTCTTTTCCTCCCTTCCGCTCAGGATTTCTTCCCTTTTTTTCAGGAAACACCGACTAAAGGACCCACTGTTTCGCCTGAAAAAAGCCGGAATTGTTTTGTGCGTATTGTTCAATATATTTTTTATGTTGCCGGCAAAATTGCGCATTCACGCCAAACTAGTTCAGTAATCGACGTTTTTTTCATCATATCAAAGAATTCCCTCCGCGACAAGGGACAACGCAAAGCGTAATCGGAATTCCGAAGCCTCTGACTAGATGACTGTATGCCGCCGTCTTACATTCTTATGTATAAAAATATATGCCCGCCGCACGATGGCGACGGGCATTGCAATGCGGATCCTTATTAATCAGCTGCGCAAATTTGCTCTGATGTTTTTTCCCTGTATCTATATAACTTTTTTTGTCTTCCATACCCCGCTTTTTGTACGGAGAATAAAAAATACCGCTCTCACAACCCAGTCGGCGCACATGGCAAAGGCGATGCCCATAACTCCCATTGAGAACACAACACTGAAAATCCAGGAAAGAAGCAGTCTTACGCAGATCGTCGACGCGATGGATACGATCATGGTAAAGGATACGTCTCCCGCGGCCCTCAGGCCGTTGCCCAGGCAGCCGGAGAACGGAAAGGCAACGGCATTGAAAATATTATGTACGATGACCAGGGAAACCGTTAATGCCACCGTTTCCTCCTGCATATTGTAAAAGCGGAGCAATACGGGCGTAATCAGAAAGACAAACAGATTCCATACAACGGAAAAGGTCAGTGTGATCTTCGTCAGTTTCCTGAAATAGTATTCTGCCGCTCCGGTATCCTTTGCCCCCATGCACTGCCCGATCACCGTGATATACACCGGTCCCAGCGCCGCGCCGGCCACCCCGGCGTGCAGGACAAAGATACCGATTGTATTTCCGATCACGTTGATGATATTTGAGATAATCGAGATATTCATCGTGACCTTTGTTTTCCCAAGGCTCCGGCAGATGGCCGCGCCTGCGTTGTAGACTGCAAGCGCCGGATATGAATAAGCCGATATCCTGAGATAGGTAACGCAGGCATCCATAACATCCTCTTCCACATTTCCGAACAGAAAGCGCAGGACCGTCCGGTTTCCGGCGAGAATGGCCGCCGTAAGCAGCAGGGAAAAGACCGTGGAAAACATGAGCAGCTGACCGGAGGATTCCCCCGCGCCGTCCTAAGAGGCATGCTTCGGGACTGCGCTCTGCCCGGGCAGGCTTCTCAGAGCCATTTTTTGAATTTGAAATAAATGATGCCGGCCGCCGCGATCAGGATGCTCACGATAATCACCACAGGATAGCCGAAAACGGACTCCAGTTCCGGCATGTATCTGAAATTCATCCCGTACCAGCCCGCGATCAGCGTGAGCGGCATGAAGATTGTGGTCACCACGGTGAGGACCATCATAATATTGTTCTGCTTGACATCCAGGCCCGACTGGTATGTGTCGCGGATCTGAAGCGTATAATCCAGAAGGGAGACAACCATATCGTAGAGTCTTGAGACCCTGTTGGAAAACAGCTTGAAATAACGGATGTTCTCCGACCTGAAGAAATTGTTCTCATTTTCTTCCAGTTCCTGGGAAAGATCTATGAGATGGTCGTAATGGCTTCGGAAATGCCTGAGATATCCTCTGATCTCGTTCAGCTTTTCAAGATCCGCGTCTTTCCCGCTGTCGATCGCTTTGTTTATGACGTCAAGTTCGTTCTCATAGGACTCCAGCAGCGTAAGATCCCCGTGGATAATCTGTTCCAGAAAATCATAGATGAACCGTTCCAGGCTGGGCAGACGCCATTTTTTGGTCCGGATGATCTTTTCAATGATCTTTACGACACTGTCTCCGGCGTCAATAAAAACGATTCCCTTTTCATCAAGGGCAAAGGCAAACTTCCGGTATCCGGCGGACATATCCTCCCTGTCCGGCAGCGCGAAGGTTCCGGTGACGGAATCATAGTTTACCTCTGCCTTCGTGTTATGGATTTCAAGGATATCGAAATCCATATCGATGCCCATATCAAAATGATCCCGCTCTTTCTGCCATTCTTCCGGAGAAAGAACAGCCACGTACTGGCTCTTTGAGCCGCGGCACTCTTTCAGAGTGCATTCTTTGAGCGTTTCCCCGATTAAATAGTACATAGCGTATTCCTCTTTATGATCCTCCCCGGTCCGGAAACTGATTCTCTCCGGACTGCCGCCTGTTTTCCGCCGTTTCCGTCACGCGCCGGTCTGCTGAGGCCGGAACGCTTCTCCAATGCCCTTCTTCCAGAGCGCGAGTGCGAAAGGAATAACGATCAGCTCCGCCAGGAGGAATGCCGTCCAGACCAGGTTCAGCTCTCCCGTCCGGCTGAGAAAAAAAGCAAAGAGGAGGGGCAGAACCGCCTGCCTGAGCATGGTCAGATACATGCTCCTCGTCCCCATCGACAGGCCCTGAAGAGCGGAAGCGAGTACCAGATTCGTAACCGATATAAGATATGCCACTGCAAGAATTCTGATGGCAGGCACTCCAATCCGCATCATATTCTCAGAGGCGTCGAAAATCTGAAGCATCTGTACGGGAAACAGCTCGAGCAGCAGGAAAAACGGCAGATAGAAAGCCGTCCCGTAAAGAACCGCGTACCGCACGGCATCATCGATTCTGTCCCGCCTGCCCGCGCCGAAATTATAGGCCGTGATCGGGATCAGGCCGTTGTTGATCCCGTGGACTCCGACCGTCACCAGACTCTGCATCCTGGCGCAGACTCCGAAAACCGCCACCGCCGTCGCGGAAAAGGCAAGCAGGATCGAATTCATGGCGATATTCACAAATGATGTCAGGATCTGAACCAAAGTAGAAGGAATTCCGACCTTCAGGATTGAACGAATGCTGTCCGGATCCGGCCTTAAGGTAAATGCAAAGGGAATCTCCTTATTCCACCTTCGGTTTATCAGAATTCCGGCGATACATCCAACACACTGGCCGGTTACGGTTGCAATCGCGGCACCCATCGTCTCCATCCTGGGAAGTCCGAACAGGCCGAAAATAAAGACCGGATCCAGAATCAGGTTGGTGACGGAAGCAGCAGACAAAGTAAAAAGAAAGAGGCCGGATCTGCCGCTGGCAATGACAAAGCGGTCGAATACCCACTGCCCCATCTGTCCGAACGAAAACAGCATGCAGATCATGAGATACTGTCTGCCATATGAGGCTATGATCTCATTTCCTC
>DGHP01000001.1 GCA_002392705.1 Lachnospiraceae bacterium UBA3845
GTCAGGATCTCAAAGGCTTCTTCCCCATATTCCGGAATCTCGATACGGACAGGCGCCTTAAGCCTCTGCAGGCAGGCCAGTCTCCAGCCCTGGTCCAGCTCCTCTCCGGAAAAAATCTCTTTTTCTCTTGCCGAGGGAATCGACGGAGCAGATGCAGCGGCGATCCGGATGCGGCATTTCCCGCAGCTTCCGTTCCCGGCGCACAGAGCGGGAATCTGTATATTCTTTTTTCGTATGTACTGCAGGAGATTTTCTCCCGCCGGACAGACCAGCTGCATCTCAGTTCTCCATATAGAACTTTTCCGAAGTGCCGTCCTCGAAAGTCAGCTCCAGATAATGTCCGTCCGGATCGCTGCCGAAGACCGCGGACCGGACTTTTCTGTCCGAGATGACCTGCTCCTGCGCGCCGTCCCTGCCGGAAAGCTCCGTGCCGGATACAAGCCTGCGGTATTTGCGGAATACTTCATTCTGGGTATCGCCGGTGACGACCTGCGAATAGTTCTGCATATTTACCATGGCGTAGTTTTTGACAATCCGGTTATTATCGGTCATCACCATGATATAGGCCGGCGCTCCGTCCACATTTATGATACTCGGGAAGGAAGCCAGATAGCCGTACTGCTGAAGTTCTCCGTCGGCGGCCGCCATGGCCGAGCTTTCGTCCGCACCTGCCAGTGTCATATACCTGACCCTGCCGGTCCTGCCGTTCACCATCAGCATTCCGATATCCGAATGATCGGCGCTGGTTGCGGATGTGACGCCGGTGTAGATCCATATATCCTTCTCGTCCGCCACATAGCCGAAATCGGAAACGCTGTAGCTTTCGCCGTCTTCATCCTCAAATTCACATTTTGTGGAAATCCTGCATCCTTTTTTACCGAAAACAGAATTCCAGAATCCGCCGCTCAGCATGCCGTAATTGTCAAATTTCTCACAGACATAATCTCCGTCAAATACAGTATCCACCCACTCGGGAACCTCCGGCAGTGCGTATCGCTGCGACTGTCCGGTGATGGCGTCAGTGAGAATGACTCCGATATTTTCCGGGTTCAGCAGGAACAGGCGGTGCCTGCGGATCTGCGTGATCCACCAGGGATTGCCGTCCTCATCGATTTCAAAATAGGTTTCCCCGAAAAGAAGCGTCGGGTACTGTTTCCGCAGATGCCTGCTGATATCCTGTGAAAAATAAGCCCCGGGCGTGTAGCGGATTCCGTTCTGCGTCCGTACAAGCTCCGCGGTTCCGGCGATCGGATCCACAATCAGATACCCCGGTGTGCCCGTGCCTCTGTTGTTCATATATTTGAACAGTCCATCGTAATCCACGGCAGCTGTTTTCTTTACCCTGCCCTTATAGGTGATCTGCGTATATTCGCCGTCCACGAACTGGCTGACCACATCTTCCAGGGAGCCGAGTTTTCTGGAACCGATCCGAGATGCCGTGGCTGTATCGATCAGCGCGATATCACTGACGGAATCCACCTGCGGCCTTGCCTCCTCAAATGTCGTCGTCTCGATCTCGCCGATAGCCGACGCGTAATTGCCGGCGTGAAAAACAGGCGAACAGAAAAGAAGCGCAAGCCCCAGAAGAAGCATTCCGCCCACGCCGAACAGGAAAGCCGTACTGATCCATCTCGCGGAACGGTATGGTACTCCTTTTCCGCTCCCCCGTCCTGACTTCCTGATCTGGCCAAAGCCGATCACCTTCTCCGTCCCGGCTTTTCCTCCCGGAATATCCCCCGCGCCTCTCCCGCCGGGAATCGCCGGAATCATCAGCAGCAGAGTCCCGAATACCAGAAACATCCCCCAGAAAGGAACTGAGGTCAGATTCAGCGGAACCAGAAGCACATACTCCGCGGCAAGAAGCAGAAGCAGCCACAAGGCCAGCGCAGTTCCTCTCATCTTCATACAATCACCCCCATATCATCAGACAGTTCTCCGCTCTCTCAGATGATTATCCCGTGCAGCCATCTGATCTTTTCTTCGATTCACAGCCCTCTCTCACAGCCTTCTGCCAGAGAGGCCGCGGGATGCAGCTGATCTTCTGCAGTTTACCATACTGTGCAGGATCTGAACAGCCAAAAGTCCTGAACATGCCCTGCAGATATGGCCGCAGAATAAAGAAAGGCTCCCGCCTGTGTGGATTGATATCATCCGCAGAGGCAGGAGCCGTCTTTTTATTTGTTATTCACGGCCCTCCACACATCAGGCCGCACGCATATTCCGCCTGGCAGCTCTGCGTCCCTGCCGCCTGTTACTCAAGCGGAACTTCATCACTCAGGAGCTGGTTCAGCACATTCTGGCGCACCGCGGATACATTCGTATCACGGATCTTCTGCCTGAGCGGAAGTACGGAACGCGGCGAAACGGACAGTTCATCGATTCCGATGGACAGGAAGGTCTCTGTCAGTTCAAGATCCGCGCCGAGTTCTCCGCAGATGCCGACCCAGATTCCGTTCTTATGGGCATTGTCGCATACCATCTTCAGAAGGCGCAGCACCGCCGGATGATGCGGATTGAAGAATCTGCCCAGATCATTGTTCTGACGGTCGCAGGCCAGCGTATACTGGGTCAGGTCGTTGGTGCCGCAGGAGAAGAAGTCAACCAGTTTAGCCAGACGGTCGCTCATAACCGCGGCCGCGGGCGTCTCGATCATGATACCGATCTGCACATCATCGCTGTAGGGTCTGCCTTCCGCATCCAGCTCTTTCTTGACCAGTTCGCACATCTTGCGCGCCTCCTTGACTTCCCATACAGAAGTCACCATCGGGAACATGATGCAGAGCTTGCCGTATGCGGAAGCCCTGAACAGTGCGCGGAGCTGTGTCTTGAAGATCTCCGGTCTGTTTAAGCAGATACGCAGTGCGCGGTTGCCCAGTGCAGGGTTCTCTTCTCTGGGAAGCTGGAAATAATCGATCTGCTTATCCGCGCCGATATCCAGCGTACGGATGACAACTTCCTTACCGCCCATATCGGACAGAACCTTCTTATAAGCTTCAAACTGATATTCCTCGTCCGGATAATCATCACAGTTCAGATACAGGAACTCCGAACGGAAAAGTCCGATTCCGCCTCCGTCATTGTCCAGGACTGCATGTACATCTTCCGGATTGCCGATGTTGCAGAATACACGGATTCCCTGTCCGTCCTTCGTGACATTCTCTTTTCCCTTCAGCTGTTCCAGAAGCTTCTGTCTCTTCTTCTGCTCCTCAAGTTTGGTGAGCATATAAAGCCTGGTCTGTTCATCGGGATCAACCACTACATTTCCGTTGCTGCCGTCGATCACCACTTCCCTGCCCTCGAACTCGGGCTTCATCTGCCCGGCTACACCGACAATCGCCGGGATGCCCATCGTACGGGCAAGAATCGCGGTATGGCTGGAGCCGCTGCCGCCCTCGGTAACGAAACCGAGGATTTTTGACTTGTCGAGCTGTACGGTCTCGCTGGGAGCCAGATCGTCAGCAGCCAGAATAACCGGAACATCGGAATTAATCCCGCCCTGGACCACGCCGGTCAGAATATTGATGATACGGCCGGAAACATCCTTTACGTCGGCTGCGCGGGCCTGCATATAAGTATCTTCCATCTGCGCGAACATATCCGCGAACTGAGCAGCGATATCCGTCACGGCTGCTTCCGCGTTCAGCTTTTCTTCTTTGATCAGATTCTCAATGCCCTCTTCATAATCCAGATCTTCCGCCATCATCTGATGGGTCTCAAACAGGAGCGCAGCCTCATCTCCGGCTTCCGCCCTGGCCTTCTCCGCAAGTTCTCCGAGCTGCTCGATGGCTCTGGCCTGCGCTGCTTTAAAGCGGTCCCATTCCTCCGCCGCATTCTCAGTAATGAAACGGCGGATCGTATTCTCTGCCCGGTGATAATAATAAAGAGGTCCGATCGCAACTCCTGATGACACTCCCTTGCCCTGGATTGAAATCATATCAAATCTCTCCTTCCGTATGTTGTTTTATTTTGCGCCGAGTTCCATATCTTCAGAACTTCGCCGCTCAGAATCCCGTGATTTTGCCTGCGGATGCGAAACGTAACGAAATCAATGATTTCTGCGCTTCTCCAAGTTGTGGAAAGAGCGTAAAACCACGGCGCTGTCGCGGCAAAACAATCGTGTCAGCTGCGGCAGGTTTCTGGTTAAGTATACAATATTCGGAACACTCTGTAAATCTGCTTTTGTGAGTTTTAACAGGCCGTCTCGGATTCTTTCGTCATTCTGACCGGCAAATAGCGAAAAAACCGTTTATGCAGACCGCAGTTCCGGCACTGTCTCCACAGTTTCGCTTCCATGCGGAAAGTCTTGAAACACCGTTCTGAATTCATTATGATGATGGGAGGGTCAGAAACAGCTTTTCCTCCCGCTATGACAGAGGTAAATCTTCATACTGTGCCGGAGGCGGCAGTATTCACCCTGCGGCAGCTGCAGAACACGCGCAGGCATACGATGGTTCCCAGGCGCAGAAATCCATAAGAGGACATGACATGATCTCCATCAGCAGAAATTCCACTCACACAAGGGATATGACAGAAGGCTCCATCATAAAGCAGCTTCTTCTTTTTGCCGTTCCCCTGATGCTGGGCAACATTTTCCAGATGCTCTACAACACCGTCGATTCCATCGTGGTAGGAAACTTTGTCAGCAAGCAGGCGCTTGCCGCCGTAGGCTCCACAACGATGATCGTCAACATCATCGTCTTCTTTTTCAACGGCTTCTCGATCGGGGCAGGCGTCGTGATCAGCAGCTGTTTCGGCTCAAAAGATTCCAGGAAGCTTCACAGCGCGGTTGAAACCACCATGGCCGTAACCTTCCTTTTCTGTGTGCTGTTCACCATTCTCGGCGTCCTCTGGGTGAAACCCATGCTCTCGTTCATGCTGACTCCTGAAGACGTATTTGAGGACGCCACTGTCTACCTGACGATCTATCTGGCCGGCATCTCGGGGCTGCTGATCTACAATATGGGAAGCGGAATCCTTCGGGCGGTCGGCAATACCACGCTGCCCCTCCTTTTCCTGATACTGACCAGCGTCCTGAATATCATACTGGATCTCCTTTTTGTCCTGGGCTTTCATATGGGAATCGCGGGCGTTGCCTGGGCCACCATCCTTTCCCAGTTTGTATCCGCTTTTCTGACCCTTCTGCTTCTGACCTCAAGCCATGAGATCTACCGTCTTGTCTGGAAGGATCTCCACATAAACAGGGCAATCCTGAAGAGCATCTTCGCGGTGGGGCTTCCTGCGGGAATTCAGTCCGTTATCACCGCCTTTTCCAATACCTTCGTCCAGGCTTATATCAACTCCTTCGGGTCCAGCTGCATGGCCGGCTGGAGCTGCTACAACAAGCTGGACACCTTTATCATGCTGCCCATGTCCAGCATGGCCATGGCGTCCACCTCCTTTGTCAGCCAGAATATGGGCGCAAAAAAAGAGAGCCGGGCAAAACGCGGAACCTTTCTCTCCATTCTCCTGACTCTGCTGGTTACAGGCGGAATTGCCGCCGCTCTCTTTGTCTTCGCACCCGCCTCGATCGGCCTCTTTACGAAGGATCCTTCCGTCATCGAATTCGGCGTCCTTTTTATCCGGACGAACGTATTCTTCCTGCTGGCAAACTGTGTCAACCATGTTCTCGCGGGAGCGCTCAGGGGCAGCGGTGATTCGACAAGCCCCATGTTCATCATGATCCTCTCCTTTGTGGTCATCCGTCAGATATATCTGTTTTTTATCACCCGATTTGTGGCAAATACGCCCCGCCTGGTCGGATTCGGCTATCCGGTCGGCTGGGTCTGCTGCTGCGTGATTGAGCTTGCATATTATTATTTCCGCAATATCCGGAAAAGCAATGCCTGAAAATGCCGTGTCTCCTCCAAAAAGAATTGCTGTAAAAAAGAATTGCTGTAAAAGAAACCGCCGGAAGTCTGTTTCCGGCGGTTTCGGATTGTTCTGTAAAAACCAGGCTTTTCAGCGGTTGTTTTCATAGGAGAAGACCGGGCGTCCTCCCTCAAAAGGCACCTCCATCAGATAAGTATGCCGGTTGATGTCGTACAGCGGATCTCCGATAATCTCATCGTACTGCCTCGCGTGATAAGAAGTAAGAAGCTTCCCTTCCTCATCCGTGAAGAAGGTATTGTGCCCGGGACCGTACAGTCCGTGCTCTTCGCTTGTCTGAAGCACGGGCATGCGCTCCTTTTTCCAGGCATGGGGATCCAGTATCTCCGCGTCGG
>DGHP01000119.1 GCA_002392705.1 Lachnospiraceae bacterium UBA3845
AGATGCCTTCTCCGGAAGCCTTTTCTGATTCCGAACCATCCAAGCCAGGCACTGTCCTGATCCTCCGGATAACTGTACAGTCCGATCACCCCGACACAGACTCCGTCTTCGTAGAGCAGATAATAGCTGTAGTCGGATTCTCCCTCGATGGATTCCTCAAAATTAGCCCTCCCGCTTTCTCCAGGGAAGAGTTCCTCCTGTATCCGAACAGCGACATCTATGTTGCTTTCCGTAATTCTTTCCAGAGTCATGATCTCCGTCTCCCTGCTTTATTACAAATTTCGGCTCACGGCGAAGGTCTGACGGTTACTCAAGCACCGTAATCCTTCCCTGCCCATAAGGATCCGCGTAGTCTCCGCCGACCTCTCCTCCCAGCGTGTCCACGATATAGTCGATCAGCACCTGGTTGTCGAGCTTGACACTGTCCTGCAGAACCGGCGCGCCGTCATACGCGGTGTATCCGTCTCCCTGCTGGCGAAGCTGATAGTCGTAGCCTGCCAGCGTATAGGTTTTTTCCGGATCCAGCGCTTCCCCGCCGACCATGACATTCTGCACCCTGCGTTCTCCCTCGATGCCGGTACACATACCGTCCTTGTCGGCTTTGCAGGGGCTGTCGATGGCGCTGTTGATTTCAAAGGTCAGTCCTGAGACCTGGTTAAATCCGCCGTTCTCATCCGGTACACTGTGGCAGCTCCATTCCAGAGCGTCCAGAATCTGCTGTCCTGTCAGTTCCAGGACACAGAGCATGCTCCCGAAAGGATGCACCGCAAGGATGTTTCCGAACGTAATATCTCCTTTTTCAATACTGACACGGATTGAGCCTCCGTTCACAAAGGCAATATCCGCGCCGGACTGATCCCTTGCCGCGTCTGCGCACAGATCTCCCAGATTGGTTTCAGCGCGCCTGATCATACGGACAGGATTTCCGGAGCTGTCCACTTCCTTCGGATCGTTGACGGTCAGAGTAACTGCCGTTGAGGCCACGACCTCATTCAGCTGTTCCGCCAGCTCCTGCTGCGCTTCATTAACCCTGTCGCGGATCTCATTATGGATATTCAGAAGCTCCGGAGCTGAGATCCTGTTGGGCCAGGACCAGATTCCCGTCTCCACGATCTCTCCCTCAGCGGAAATGTGGCTGTAGCCGATGCATTCCATCTTTGTACCCACAGCGGAACGCGGCACGTCTTCCCCGTCCTTGTTTTTCATAACTACCTGATCGGTGTCATGACTGTGCCCGTCAAGGAAGGCGTCGATGCCGTTTGTATGGGAGATCACATCCGCATAGGTCCATGGCCTGTATTGCGCTCCGTTTCCCATATGGCCGATCACATAGACATAGTCGGCTCCCTCTGCGCGGGCGGCGTCCACGGCGCTCTGGACTGCCTGATACAGGCGCTCACCCGTATCATCTGACATAAAGCCGTAGACATATTCCCCGTTCTCATCCTGGAAACAGACAGGGGTGGAAGACGTGATTGACAGCGGAGTCGTCACGCCTACAAAGCCGATCTTCTTGCCCGCGGCTTCCTTTATGAGATAAGGTTCAAAGACCAGCTCGTCCATATAGGTAAAATTGCAGCTGATATAAGGAAACTCCGCCTTCTTGACAAGTTCCAGGAAACGGGGCATTCCGTAATCAAATTCATGGTTTCCGGGAATTGCGACGTCATATTTCAGATCATTCATCAGGTCGATGATCGCCTCTCCCTTCGAGAGGGTTCCGATGGGTTCCCCCTGAATGGCGTCCCCGTCATCCACCAGAATCGTCTCATATCCCTGCGCTTCCAGGGTATCCCTTACCTGCTGAAGGCCTGCGTAGCCGAAGCCCTGGTCTATACCGCAGTGAACATCGCTTGTGAAGAGGATATAGATATCTCCGTTCTTCTCCGCCTTCTCTTCGGCGGCGCTGCAGACTGTCATGGAAAGCATCAGTATGACAGTCAGCAGGATTCCCAATGATTTCTTTCCCTGTTTCCTCATCTCAATCTCCTTCCGTCATATTTCTGGCGCCGCAATCGCATCTTTCATTCATTATACACGAGAATCTTTATCTCTGATACCGGAATTTGTGACGAATACACAAAGACGCCCCACTTCCAATATAGAAGTGAAGCGCCTTTCCATACCTGCAGCACAGAGAAAAAAGCTGATACAGTTCCTGCCCGTTTATTCCAGCACATCCTCCAGAGAAGGGATTTCTTCCTCCTCCTCAAAAGTCTCCCGTCCGAGTTCATCTATTCTGGTATGTCCGGCCTCGCCGTACTGGTAGAGCTGGTCGAGGAATTCGATCGCCGCCCGGATCTTGGTCCTCAGAAGATATCCCCCACCGGCCAGGGCGGTCTCAAGAAGGGTCTCTGCCGAGATGTCCGGCGTCCAGTCATAAGCCTGGCCATGGAACTCCTGCACGCGCAGAAGGGTCTGCATGATCTCCTCCCGGGTAAGCGGTACAAGCTCCGGAGCTTTGATCATCGCATTCAGGACATCCCGGACCAGTGCCTGGTTCTCCGGCATATTCTGTTCCACGTTCTCAAACTCATGCTTTCCGTCGATTACATCCTCCACATAGGAAGAACTCAGCGCAATCAGGGTAAAGATATTTGTCAGGCGCTCTTCCCCTTGGAGGAATCTTCCGGTATTCTGATAGGCTTTCAGGCGGGCTTTTTTCCCGAGCCTTCCCATCAGCTCAGCTTCATCCACCAGGATAACCCAGCCCTTATAACCCAGTCTGTCAAAGAGTCTGCTCATGAAGTAAAAATAATCCATGGCATGCTTTGTTTTTGTGAAATTCGTATTGAATTTTGCCGGAGTATTAAAAATCCGTCTGTAGATACGCTTCAGCTGGGCATTCGCTATAAAGTCCCCCTCCATATCGGCCAGAAGAGCGAACTTCTCTTCCTCGTCCTGTGTATTCAGGTAGGATTTCAGGACATAATACAGCTTGTCTGTCTCCAGCTCTTTGGCTGCGTAGACCAGCATGTCGGTCGCCGCGGGAGAATTCGGTGAAAGCGCCTCCAGCTTTTCAGAGAATCCCGGCTGCTCATGATCCGGCAGATAGGTGTTGGCAATCACCTTCTGATAGAACAGATAGGGCTTGTCCATCGGCGTCTCTTTGCTCAGAGAAACGTAGGAGACGACACACTTGCTGGCATGTGCCTGATTGAATACCGTATTCAGCAGGTGTGTCTTGCCCTCTCCGTAGCGTCCTGTGACGATCATGCCGCGGGATCCCTCCCCGTCAAGCACCTTTTCCATGGATTCGCTGATTTTCTTCATGATGCCCGGCCGGGAATCACTGAAATACCGGCCGACTGCGCGTGAGGGAACGCCCTGCCGCAGTGCCTCTATGATATGTCTGGCTTCGAAACTGCTCATCTCGTCTCCTCCTGCCCTGCTTCCATGCCCTGTACTTCCTGCAGCACCATAAGCGGCAGTCCCAGCGCGCCGAATTCTGCTTTTCTGATCAGTTCTTCCGCTTTCTCCGCGCTGATGGCCTCATATGGCTTCTCTGCCCGGTTTGCACTGACGGCCTCATATGGCTTCTCTGCCCGGTATGCGCTGACCTCTTCCGGCCCCCGGGTATCTGTGGATTCTTCCTGCCCGCTGCCCGCTCCATATGTCTCAAATGGAGTCTGTCCACTGATCAGGGCATTTCCGTAATCTGCCATCTTTACGGACATCTCTGCAAGGACTGCCGGCGTATAGATCTCCCGGCCCAGCTTATCCAGATTCACGATATCGTTAAAATTATTAAAGCGCTCCCCCACGATCTCATTCTGAATTCTCATCCACAGAGCCTGATAGGACTTGAATCCATCATTTTCCTGGTCCATCAGCTTTCTGTCGAAGCCGTAAACAACCATAATATTGCGGAAGGAATCGATCTCGTCAATCATCTGGCGGATGCTTTCATAAGTGTCGTCCCTGCGCATTTTCGTATAGCGCACATTGGCTGATCCCGCACGGTTGACCAGAATATCAAGATCATCAATTGACACATAGATTCCGTTTTTCCCGCTCAGTCTGACTGTCTCGCACAGCGACCTCAGCATATGCCGCGCATTGTATTTCGTGATCCTGGAAGGAGAAAGGCCAAGTGCCCGGAGCATGGACAGCTTGACCGTCTTGTCTCCGGAAAGGAAACGCATCAGGATCTCCCTGCTTTGAGGCTCCAGGGAAGGATATCCGAGAATTCCTCCCGTGATCAGGGAGCAGCACAGGGCAAAATTGTTGTCCATACGGGGATTGTCCAGAAACATGTTCTTAAGCTCATCCCGGATTCCCTTCTTTCATAGTGTATTCAATTCTGATTATGATGGCATTAAAGCGCAGGAATTGTGAAACACGCGTGCATCATAATGAGGGGCAGAAGATACTTTTGTTCCCCGTATTATTTTATATATTCCAGTAGTAAAAAGCAATCTTGGATGTGGTATCATAAGATTACTGATCGTCACTGTTCACAGCCTGTTTGAAATCGGGTTCCGGTTCGTCGTGCCTGCAGGAGAAACAGGTTCTGATTTAGGCTCTGATTTCAAATAAAGCCTGTTTGAAACAGAGCTGCAGGCCTGCAGACCGTCCGGCTTTAACCGGTGAAGAATATATGTATACTGCTGATGAGAGAAAAACAAAGCACCGCTTGTATAAATGGCAGGAGGACTGCCTTGAAGCCTGGAAAAACAACCAGCAGCGGGGCATCGTAAATGTAGTGACAGGTGCGGGCAAAACCTTCCTGGCCTGCGCTGCGGTTGAATATCTGCAAAGTATTCAGCAGGGGCTTCGCGTCCGTATCGTCGTCCCCACGGTCGCCCTGGCGCAGCAGTGGCATCATGAACTGCTTTCCTATTTTGGAGAGGAACTTCAGGAAGCTCCCGGCTTTTACTATGGCGCAGTCAAAAACAGCACGGATCTTTCCTGCCTGATCTATGTAATCAATACGGCAAGAGACTGTCTTTCATGGCACATTGAAAATGATCTGCGCTCCGGTCATCCGGTCTTTCTGATCTGCGACGAATGCCACCATTACACAAGCAGGGAGAACCGGCACATATTCGATTTTCTTACCCCGGATATTCAGTCCTCGTCTGCTTTCAGCTGTCTCGGGCTTTCGGCTACGCCGTTTGAGGCAGAAGAGCCTTCCATTCTGACAGAAAACCTCGGACAGGAGATCTTTCGCTTCCAGACCATGGAAGCACTGGCCGCCGGGACCGTTTCTCCATTTATGATCGGAACCATAGCTGCCTCCTTCCTTCCCGGCGAGGCTTTCGAATATCAGAACATCAGTGAAGCTATCGCGATGCAGTATGCCCGTCTGCTGGATGCCTTTCCTTTCCTGAAAAACCTGGATTCTGCCGTCCGGCTTAAGACTGTACGGCGGCTGGCAGCAGAGGCGGATATGGATCCTTCCGATCCGGCAGCCGCATTCCTTCTGCTGCTTTTTCAGCGCCGGGAAATCTCAGTCCTTGCAGGCGCACGCATCCAGTGTGTTCAGGAACTGATCGGCTCTTTCCGCGGGTCTTCCAAAATATTGATTTTCAGTGAGCGCATCGAACAGGCGCACACGCTTTATGTCCGTCTGTCTGAACAGTACCCGCACGGCTGCGGGATCTATCACTCTCAGATGTCAGCGGATATCCGCAGGTCCACGCTCCGGGACTTCCGCAGCGGTCATATCCGGATTCTGGTTACATGTAAATGTCTGGATGAAGGACTCGACGTTCCGGATGCCGATATCGGCATCATCATGTCCACCAGTTCCGTGAGCCGCCAGCGCATCCAGCGCCTGGGCAGAATCATCCGGAAAAAAGGAACAAGCGCATACGCCCTGCTCTATTACCTCTACATCTATAATTCGAATGACGACAGTGCTTATCTTCCGGGTCTGGAGAGCATGCCATCCTTCTCTCTGCGCTATTACTCAAAGGATCATCTGTTTTCCAACCCGGTATATGAAGAAGCAGCGCTGGCCCTTCTTCGGAAAGCAGAACAGAAAGCAGCCGCAAAAGAAAATGCGGACGCGCTCAGCAGAGAGCTTCTCAGCTGCATCCTGGAAGGAACTGCTCTTGCGGATTACCTGCTTCCCCCGGAAGAGCTGCAAAAGCTGGAAAGGAGTGCCGAGGCCCTGCACGAAAAGAATTATTATAAGACTCAGCTTGCGATCGGCAGGCTGATACGGGCCGGCGCGCATGATACAGATACTCCGGCTGCGTTATGAATTTCAATGGGATGAATCATCCCTTTTTTTGATGAGGTGTTCAACTGATGTCAGATCAGATTATCGTGACCGGACCGTCTGAGATCC
>DGHP01000070.1 GCA_002392705.1 Lachnospiraceae bacterium UBA3845
AATACCGGAAGGCTGGGAATCTTCCACGGCATGAAGTCGCTGTTCTGCCAGAATGAATACGGGCAGATCGCGCCGGTTTATTCGATCTCGGCCGGCCTGGATTACCCGGGGATCGGGCCGGAGCATGCATGGCTGCATTCCATCGGCAGGGCGGAGTACGTACCGGTCACGGACGAGGAGGCCGTGCAGGCCTTTGAATATATGAGCAGGACGGAGGGAATCATTCCGGCGATCGAATCGGCGCACGCGATTGCCCACGCGATCAAAATCGCTCCGGAGATGTCCTCTGACCGGATCATGGTGATAACGGTTTCCGGACGCGGTGATAAGGACTGCGCGGCGGTGGCCCGATACAGAGGGGAGGAGATTGAAGGATGAGCAGAATCAGAGAGGCATTTGCGAACGGAAAGGCATTTATCCCCTTTGTCACGGCCGGATACCCGGATCTTGAGACGACCGGAAAGATCTTGCTGGCGGCCCAGGAGGCGGGAGCGGATCTGATCGAGCTGGGAATTCCCTTCTCCGATCCCACGGCGGAGGGACCTGTGATCCAGACCGCCAATGTAAAAGCGCTGGAAGGCGGCGTGACGACGGACCGGATCTTTGAATTTGTGGAACAGATCCGCGGTAAGATCCGGGTGCCGCTGGTATTCATGACATATGCGAATGTGATCTTTTCCTATGGAAAGGACGGGAGCGACGGCTTCTGCAGACGATGCAGCGAGGCCGGCATCGACGGGCTGATTGTCGCGGACGTTCCCTTTGAGGAGAAGGAGGAGTTCGATCTTCCCTGCAAGCGCTGGGGGCTTGACTTTATCAGTATGATCGCGCCGACCAGCGAAGACCGCATTCAGAAGATTGCCGCACAGGCGGACGGATTCATCTATGTTGTTTCCTCCATGGGCGTGACGGGGGTGCGGAGCGAGATCACGACGGATATCGCCGCGATCACGGCCCGGATCCGGGAGGTGACGGACGTGCCCTGCGCGGTCGGCTTCGGCATCTCGACGCCGGAGCAGGCGGCCCGGATGGCTGCCTGTTCGGACGGGGCGATCGTGGGATCGGCGATCATCCGCCTGATCAGCCGCTGCGGGAGGGATGCGGCTCCCGAAGTGGGCAGATATATAAAGAGCATGAAAGAAGCAGTTAAAGCGGCCGGGGCCTGACCCGGCCGCTTTGGCCGTTTTCTGTGCCGGCTGTTTTGACCGTTTTCTGCGTCCTGCCGTCTTAACCGTTTTCTGCGCCGGCCACGCTGCCCGTTTTCTGCACGACCGTTATTGCCGCTTTTTGCGCCGGCTGCTTTGGCCGTTACAGTTTGACCTTGTGCCGGCGCTTTCTTTCGAGTATACTGTTAGGCAGTTTTGTATATTGAACTCCGCCGCGGGTCCGTGCAGGTCCGAAGCGGAATGCGGAGAAAGCACTCCGCCTGCTTCGATCTGACCTGGGGGCGGACAGGCGTTGAGCAGAACGGATCGCAGGTAAAGCGTAACGGATCGCAGGTAAAGCAGAACGGATCACAGGTAAAGTGCAGCCGATCGCAGGTAAAGCGTAACGGATCGCAGGTAAAGCAGAACGGATCGCAGGTAAAGCAGAACGGATCGCAGGTAAAGCAGAACGGATCGAAAGTAAAGCGTAACGGATCACAGCTGAAGCATAATGGATCAAAGACAGGGAGGAAGCGGATGAGACGGAATGTATCGGTTGAGGAGATTTCCGACGGCCGCTTTTACAGGGCGGCAGATCTGGTGAAAATTGGTACCGGGGGCTGCAGGAACTGTCATGACTGCTGCAGTCTGGGGCCGGTCATTCTCCTGGATCCTTATGACGTGTATGAGCTGGAGCGGGGGCTCGGGAAGCCGTTCTCGCAGCAGCTGGAACGGACGGCGGAGCTGATTCTTTCCGACGGACTGATCCTGCCTTCGCTGAAGATGCAGACGGACGCCGCCGGCAGGGAGAAGATGGAATGTCCCTGGCTGGACGGAGAGGGAAGATGTGCGATCCATTCCTTCCGCCCGGGCATCTGCCGCCTGTATCCTCTGGGCAGGAACTGGGAGAACGGTGATTTTTCCTATATTCTGCAGGTCGGGGAATGTACGCACTGCGACGGATCCAAGGTGAAAATCAAAAAATGGCTTGGAATTCCCGACCTTGGCAGTTATGAGGAATTCTGCAGGCTTTGGCACAGTTTCCTTGAGAAGGCGCGGCAGACAGCGGATTCCCTGGAAGCGGAAACAATATCCGGGGGGAGGGCCGCTGCAGATGGGAAGCTTTCGGGCGCCCGGGGAAATTCCGGTCAGGAAGACACGGCAGGAGCCGGAGCTGATCCGGGCAAAGCCGCGGATCATCCGGCAGGAAACCCGGTGCGCAGGCAGATCTGCATGGATCTGCTGAAGCGCTTTTATCTGACGCCCTGGGATACAGAGACTTCCTTCTATGAGCAGTTCAGGGAGAGGCTGTCGGAAGGGCTGCGTGCGCTTGGGTATTCCGGTTCCGCAGGTGCTCTTTGGGAGAGAAAATGAGGGAACTTTACGAAAAATACAGGGAGATCATTGTCTATCTGATCACGGGGGTTCTGACGACGATACTGAACTGGGCCTGCTATGGACTGGGCGTGTCCATATTACACTGGCCGGTATTTGTCTCAAACCTGATCGCCTGGATCGCGGCAGTGATCTTTGCTTATGTGACAAATAAAATCTATGTTTTCCGGAGCAGAAACTGGAGCCCCGGCTTTGTCGTCCGCGAAGCTGCCATGTTCACCAGCGGACGGATCGTGACGGGAATTCTTGAGATCGTCGCGGTCCCTCTTCTGGTCAGCCTTGGCCTCAGGCAGCCGGTGTTCGGCGTGGAGGGCATGTTTGCCAAAGTGCTGGTCTCGGTTGTCGTGACGATTCTGAATTATGTGTTTTCAAAGATGATTGTGTTCCGGTATAAATGAACCGGCATTTGTGCCGCGGCCACGGAATTCGGACGGCCCGGACAAATTTGATATGGAAAGAGGCCTGCTTCCGGTGAAACCCCGGAGGCGTATATGCAGTGAGAAGGAGCGGCGGATATGTCTCTGCTGTCAGTTGTGATTCCTTCCTATAATGAGGAAGAGATGCTGCCCCGCGCGGCACAGGTGCTGTCGGAGCTTTTGAAAAAGGAAAATATCCCCTACGAACTCATTTTTGTGGATGACGGGTCAAAGGACGCCAGCTGGCAGAAGATCCTGGATGCGAACAGGGAAGACGCGAATGTACACGGGATTCATTTTTCCAGAAATTTCGGGAAAGAAGCCGCGATATTCGCCGGTCTGGCAGCGGCAAAGGGGGACTGTGCGGCGGTGATGGACTGTGATCTTCAGCACCCTCCGGCGACCCTGACGAAGATGTACCGCCTGTGGGAGCAGGGCTATGAGGTGATCGAGGGCGTGAAGAGAAGCCGGGGCCGGGAGAGCGGCAGCCATAGGGCGGCGACGGGTCTTTTTTACCGGATTATGTCGAAAGCGATCGGGATCGATATGTCCCGGGCGTCGGATTTCAAGCTGCTTGACCGCAGGGCGGTGGACAGCCTGCTGGATATGCCGGAGCACAGCGCCTTTTTCCGCGCGATGAGCTTCTGGATCGGTTTTAAACAGATTCAGGTGGAGTATGATGTGATGGAGCGGGAAGCGGGGGAGTCAAAATGGTCCACGAGGTCCCTGATCCGCTACGCTTTCAACAACATCGCCGGCTATTCCACCCTGCCTCTGCAGCTGGTGACAGGCGCGGGAGTCGTTGTCTTTCTGCTGGCGGTTATTCTGGGGATCCAGACCCTGGCGCGCTATTTCAGCGGACACGCCGTGGAAGGCTTTACAACGGTCATTCTGCTGATTCTGATGATCGGGAGCATTATCATGATCTCGCTGGGCATCACGGGTTATTATATCGCCCGCATCTATGAAGAGGTGAAAAGACGGCCCAGATATATTATCTCGCGCACTGTGTGAAAGCGGCCGTTTCCCGGGAAAATGGACGGCCTTTAGAAGCGGCCGGCTTTGTGCAGGATACCGGCCTTCCGGGACAG
>DGHP01000102.1:0-14165 GCA_002392705.1 Lachnospiraceae bacterium UBA3845
GAATCATATACTTTCCCTTCCTCCAGCCAGGCAAAATACCTGCCGCTGGACGAGCCCGCGTAGCATTCATTGTTGACGCCGAAAGCAAGTACCTCGGCTTCATTTTTCACAAGGTCGATCCGGTAGAGCACCCCGTTCAGCAGGCAGTAAACCGACTTTTCATCCTGGGTCATATACAGGCAGCTGCCGAGATCAAACTGCACCCGCTCGGTATTTTCATTGGTGTCCAGGAAGGCCATCTCCGTAACCATGGTGGAACGGGCGTCGTAATAGCAGAGCAGGATCCCGTTATCCCCCTCATGAATGCCGCGGTTCATGTAGCCGCCGACCGCAAACCATACGTCGCCCTCATCTGAAAGCCGGAGAATACGGATCGTATTTTCCTTGTAAAAATCCCTGGCGTCCATGTTCTCCGTCTGCGGGAAGCCGAAGACCCTTGTAAAGGTCCCGGTCTGCATCGCGTAAGTCCACAGCACATTCTCCTGGACAAAAGCGATATGGTGGGCACTGCTGTCCGTCAGGTAGCTGACGTCGCGGTCCGTGATCCCGAGGACGATCCCTGCCTTGTTCAGCACGGTTCCGCTCTCCGGATTGAAGACCTGGTCGGTCGTCCTCTCGAAATTCAGCATGAAGACACGGCTGTCCGTAAACCTGAGCCGGTAATATTCATGCACATTGAAGATCTGTGTGGAGCCGTCCTCCGCGTTGGCGGAAATGCGGTAATCCATCGTCAGGGTCGCCGTATTTTCATTGATCTCCGTCAGCATCGGCGTGGGCTTATAGAAGATCTGCGGATGAAAATCCGCCCAGGTCAGCTGGTTGACGCTGTCGTGGATGTCCATATAGGCCAGGGTCTTCTCGATGTCCGTCGTGGAGTCGGGCTCAACCGCCGCGCCGATCGTATCCAGATCCGTCCGGTTGATGCACTTGTCCCAGAAGCCCGCGGCAAAATTCAGATAATCGGAGGTGTGAAGGCCGTCCGCCAGAAGTACGTGGGTATAGTAATAGATATTCCTGCCGCCGGTCGTCACCTGAATGCGCATGACATACTCCTTATTCATGAGCATGCCCCCCTGCAGCTGCAGGTTCGCGGTCAGGTAATCCCCGTCCTGGCTGAGCTTGATCACCTTCGTGTTCTCAAGGGACTGGGTCCCGTCGATGGTAAGAATCTCATAGGCCACCGAATCCACTGCCGCGCCGAAGGTCTGGATGCGCAGCGTGATGCTGCGGTCGCTGGACAGCGGCGTAATGGACTGGCGGATCTGGCTCACATCCATCTCCCGGCTGTAGCCGTGCAGGCAGTTAAAATCCGTCCCGTCCTTATTCATGTTAACCAGCGGGAAGGTTGAATCCGCCATGGCTGACGCCATGTCCGGCGTGACCTGATTGATCACTCTGCTCCACACCATCACCGCCAGGACAAACACCGTTACAAGCACGATGACGCGTATGATAAAATTCCGTATCGTAATGATCTGCTCACCCATCCGGCAGAATCCCTCAGCTTTCTGTTATATCCACTGAAGAAACCCCGATGCAGAGGCGCTGCTGACTGAAAAAGCCGCCCGAATCAGGTGTTTCCTATAGCCACTGGATCATGATCACGTAAAAATTCTCATCGACGGCGTAGCGGTTATTCCAGCTTTTTACGCCGTACTGCCGCATGAGATACTGATCCGCGTCATTGATCATATTATTTTCAAAGAGCTCCCGGCGGGCCGTCTCATAAGCTTCCTTCGACCCGAATTTCAGGACGATGGAGGACCGGCCGCTCCAGACCGAATCCATCAGGGCATTGTAGACCTGATCATAGTCCCAGCTCTCGTAGTACATTCCGTTCAGTTTATAATAATTATAATAATCCTCCGTGCAGGCCGGAAGGGGGATGGCGTCGCCCGGCGTATGGGTCAGACCGATCTCCTCGTCTGTGCAGCACAGATAATTATAATTCATCAGAGATATTCCGGTTCCTTCCTCCTGCTCCGTCGCGAAGACCGGATCGCCCCAGGTTACATCCACATGGTAATAATTCCCGTCAATCCGGACGATGTTCCAGGCATGATCGCCGCCGCCTTTGATGCTGCCGGTTATGTAGGTGCAGAAATATCCCATCCTGTGCAGGATATACTGAAAAGCCTTTGAATAGCCCGCGCAGACGGAAGCGCGCCCCAGCAGGGCGCTCTGCACGCACTGGCTGTCCTCCGCGTCCGAATCATAATCCGTCTCATTGATCAGGTATTCATAGACGGCTTTGATCTTTCCGTAATCCGAAAAACCCGGATCGATGCCGGCAATGCATGCGTCGGCGGCTTCTTCCAGCTCTCTGCGCATCTCCTCCCGCTTCTCCGGCTCGACCACCGTCGACGCGCTGTAGTGCACAACGGTCCCTGAGAAGGCATTCGACTGAATCTCCGCGCCGGAATCAAGCCAGAACAGTTCCGGATGGTCCGCAAGAACGGAGTAGTATGCTTTCCAGAAATGATCCGCGTCCGTCCGCGCGTAGAGATCTCCGCTGTCCTCCCCCGCCGAAAGCCTGGAATAGAGTTCCCGGTAGATCTCATTATATTCACTGGGAAGATGATCGAAATAGTACTCTTCTATGCCGCCGTGATCCCATTCCGTATCCCCCTCCTGATAATAGGGATTTTCGACCAGGCCGGCCTCCACTCCCATCTGCCGCAGGCTGCAGCCCGTCAGAATCAGGCATAGAAAAAGAAAGAGCGCTGCCAGCTTCCATCCGGCGCCGGCGGCCGGTTCCCTTACCTGTCCCATTTGTCGCACAGGCGGTTGATCTCTTCCGTAAATCTGCCGAGATCCTTGTTCGCTCCGCCCTGATTTTTCCGGATGACATCCATCAGGCGGTTTCCGGCATCAACCAGCCTTGCAAAGACCGCAGCCGCCTTCTTGTTCTTCGAAGAGATCTTTTTGAGCGCTCTGCGGTCGCTCCCCTTCGTCCGGACATAACTTCCGCCGTCCTGCTTTTCGATCTGGAGCACAACGCGCTCTTCCTTCTGAATCGGGACAGGTCCCGTCTCATTGACAAATCTGCCGGCAGCCAGATCAAAACATGTGCCCGAGAACGGGGCATATGCGTTCAGATGCAGGTCGCTGATCAGCAGGTCCCGGAAAATCTCCGTGACCTCATCCTCACCATGGGTGACAAAGACCATCTTCGGCGCTGTCTTCAGGGCGCTGATCCAGCGCAAAAGCCCGTCCCTGTCCGCATGTCCGGAGACGCCCGGCAGGGAACAGATCTCCGCCCGGATCTCAATCTCCTCACCAAAAAGCTTAATATTGTCGGCTCCTTCGAGAATCGCACGGCCCGGCGTGCCGACCGCCTGATATCCGACAAAAAGAACCGTGGACTCCGGCCTCCAGAGATTATGCTTCAGATGATGCTTGATCCGGCCGGCGTCGCACATGCCGCTTGCGGAAAGGATGACCTTCGGCTCCGGCATGTCGTTGATCGCTTTCGAATCTTCCGCGCTGACAGAAGTCTTCAGGCCCTCAAAGCCGATCGGGTTAATGCCTTCTTCCAGCAGGGCTTTCGCTTCCTTGTCAAAATCGCTGTACATCCGCTGCAGGAAGATATTCGTGGCCTCATTGGCCAGCGGCGAATCCACCCAGACCTGAAAACCGTCGTGACCATGCACCAGGCCTCTCTGCTTGATCTCACGGATGAAATAAAGAATCTCCTGGGTTCTGCCGACAGCGAAGGAAGGAATGACCACGTTGCCGCCCCGGTCGAAGGTCCTCTGAATCACCTCGGCAAGCGCGAGGGCGTAATCCGATCTCTCCGGGCGCTCGTGCAGCCGGTCGCCGTAGGTGGACTCCATAATAACATAGTCCGCCTCCACCGGATAGACCGGATTCGAGATCAGGGGCTGATCCGTATTGCCGATATCACCGGAGAAAATGAGCTTCCGGCTGATGACCTCCGTACTCATTCCCCCGACCGCTTCCGAGATCGTCAGTTCGATGGAACTCGATCCGAGAAGATGACCCGCATCGATAAACTTCAGGCAGATGCCCTCCGCGATATATCTCTCAGTCTCATACTCCACGCCGACAAAACAGCCGATCGCCCCTTCCGCGTCCTCCTGCGTATAGAGGGGTTCCACCAGCTCTTTGCCTGCTCTCTGATTTTTCCTGTTCTTCCATTCCGCTTCAAATTCCTGGATATGCGCGGCGTCCATCAGCATGATCCGGCACAGGGCCGCCGTCCCGACAGTGGAAAAAACCTGTCCGCGGAATCCCTGCCTGTACAGCAGGGGGATGTTCCCGGAATGGTCCATGTGCGCGTGAGTCAGAAGGACCATATCGATCTCGCCGGCTGCGACCGGCAGCGGCTCATTCTCATAAAGATCCGGACCCTGCTCCATTCCGCAGTCAATCAGAATCTTCTTACCGCATGCTTCAAGATAATAACAGCTTCCCGTTACTTCATGCGTCGCTCCCAGAAATGTCAGTTTCATACGGCCCTCTCCTTTCAGCTGCACTGAGACTCCAGTTTTCATTCTATCACAGAGCCGGCGCTCACGATACAAAAATATAATAAAACGGGCAGTAAGCCGGCTTCAAGCCTCTCACTGCCCGCGTTCCGGGACATATTTCCATACAGCAGCGCAGATTCACGGGGTGCGCTGCTCCATCCGGCTTTAAGAGCTGCCGTGCACTGAGGCGCAGACCCTCCGGAGCGGAACGGATCAGGATCCGGCTCCTCCCCGCATGCGGTATTCTTTCGGGGAACAGCCCACATAGTTTTTGAAGATCCTGGAAAAATGCGCCACATCCAGAAAACCGACCGCATCGGATACCTCCTGAACCCTGGCGCCGCTATCCCCCAGCAGTTCCTTCGCCCTGTCGATGCGGATCATATTGATGATCTCAAAAAAACCTCTGCCGGTGTACTGGTTCAGAAGCTTGCTCAGATGCCAGCTGCTCACATAACAGTGCTCCGCCACATCGCCCAGGCTCAGCTTTTCCGTATAGTGTTCCAGAATATACACCAGCGCCGACCGGAGCACGTAATGATTGGCTTCCGAGTCCCTGATTCTTCCCTCCGCCCTGTATCCTTCCGGAAGAGCTCCTTCATTCTCCGGCCCGGGTCTGTTTCTGATAAAAGTTTCGTACAGATAACGGTCCGCGTCCAGCTGCATATTCCAGAGATTGTCGATGATCTGGGCGCCCATATTGCCGATGCTGCGCAGATTGTCCGTCATCGCCGTGATCGCCTCCTCGATCTCGTCCATCCGGGAAGGCTTGAGGAGAAAACGGGTCACGCCAAGCTTGATCGCGCGCTGGGCGTATTCAAAGTTCCGGTATCCCGTCAGCAGCGTCACCTCCATATCAGGGCGCTCCGACTTGACAGCCGCCACCATGGCCAGGCCGTCCATATTGTTCATGGAGATATCGGAGATCAGGATATCCGGCTTAAGTTCCCGGACCTTCTCCAATCCCTCCATTCCGTTGGCGGCCGTCCCGGCCACCTCGCAGTTAAATGCCGACCAGCGGACACTTCTCCTGAGTCCCTCGCATATGATCGGTTCGTCATCCACAATCAGTACCCTGTACATTTTCCTTCTCCGCTCCCGCATCCCGGACAGCCCGTTCAGAACCGGCTGCTTTCTCAGCTGTGCTTTTTATTTATAAATCACCGCCAAAACATGGTCTGCAAAACCAACTGCATATACTTTTTCCTCCGGCCCGGCTCCTGCTGTCTCCGTCATTCTACCATTTCCGGAAAGAGAAACCTAGCCTTTGACCGCTCCCACCGTCATCCCTTTGATGATGTATTTGTTCAGGAAAATATACACGATCAGGACGGGAATCACGATCAGGGTCACGGAGGAGAACAGCGCGCCGTAGTTGACGCCTTCCTTCGAAGCAATGTTGTTGAGCAGGATGGTGATCGCCCAGTTTTCTTTGGTCCGCAGGAAAAACATCTGCGTAAACAGATCGTTGTAGCTCCATAGGAAACTGAAGATGCCCACAGTCACCATGGAAGGCTTGCAGAGCGGGAATACGATCCGGAAATAAGTCTGGAACATATTGCAGCCCTCCAGGAAGGCCGCCTCCTCCAGCTCAACGGGGAGGGTGCGGATGTAGCCCATCAGAACGATAATGGCGAAAGACATATTTCCGGCGATCTGCGGAAGGATCACGGAGAGCAGATTCTTCCCGACAGAGGGACTGTTCACGATTCCCCAGCCGGCCTGCATGCGCAGGACCGGGATAATGGTGGAATAGATCGGGAACATCATCCCGGCGTAGAGCAGCAGGTTCAGCAGCCTCTTCCCGGGGAACTGGTAACGGCAGAGAATATAGGCGGCCATGCCCGCGAGCAGGATCACCGCCACGGCTACCGTGCCCGATATGATGAAACTGTTCCGGTAGGCGTGCAGGATGTCATAATTTTCAAAAATGCTCCTGTAGTTTTCCAGCGAAAAGGTACTCCCGACCGGAAGAGCGAAGGAATTGTGATAGATCGTCTTCTTGTCCTTGAAGGAATTCATCACCGACCAGGCCAGCGGGAAGATCGTGGTCAGGGCCCAGAGGCTCAGGAACAGATAGATCAGGGTGTAGCCGGGGCTGATCTTTTTCTTCATGGCTTGTCTCCTCCTTCCTCAGACCTGATAGTCGTCGTTCTGCCTGAAAATGCGGTTGACCAGCGCCGAGAGAATCACGCCGATGAGCACGATGACCACCGCGATGGCGGAGGCGTAGTCCACGTCGGAATAAACCTTCGAATACATATAGGTTCCCGTCAGCCAGGTATTGGACATCCCGTTCACAAACATGGTCCAGGGCAGGTCGAAAACCTTCAGGGCGCCGGTCACCGCCAGAATCACGCAGGTGCCGATGCTGTTGCGCAGAAGCGGCAGGGTGATGAAGCGCACCTGCTGCCATTTGCTCCCTCCGTCTATGGTCGCCGCTTCATACAGCTCCGACGGGATTCCGGACAGGCCGGTCAGCAGGATTACAAAATAGAAGCCCACATACTGCCATATGACAGGCATCAGCATGGTGAACATCGCGTGCTTCGATTTCCAGTCGATCAGCTCGTTGCTCTCTCTGTCCAGATAGCCGGCGAACTGCAGGAACTGGTTGACCATGCCCTTGTCATACAGAAACACCAGGTTGAACAGAAGGCCCAGCGCGGTTGCCGAAATGACAATCGGGAAAAAGTACACTGTCCGGAAGAAGCCGGAGCCAGCCTTTATATTGCTCACCAGCAGGGCCAGAAGCAGGGCGATGCCCACCTGGCCGAGAATGGTCGCCGCGATCGTGATGCCCGTATTCTTCAGGGCAATCCGCATTTTAGGGTCCGCCCACAGTTTCGTGTAATTGTTATACCAGGGCGAATTCCAGTCTCCCCCGGCTGTTCCCATATATTTGATATGCCGGAAGCTGTTCAGTATATTCTGGACAAACGGGTAATAAAGGTATACCAGCATAAACAGAAAAGCGGGAAGCAGGAACACCCAGATCAGCTTTTTGTTTTTGTAGATATTTGCACCCATCCTTACTCTCCTTCCCTTTTCTCCGCTTTCGAAAGCCCGCGGCCGCCCCTTCAGGGCCTGAAAAGGGACGGCCCTTTGTGTCAGGTGCTCTGACACAGAGAACCGTCCCCTGTTTCATCGTGCTTCTTGTTCAGACTGTATTTTTCATTCCGCGTTCGCTTCAAGGACTGCCGCAACGGCGTCCGCCGCGTCTACGTCGCCGTTTACGATCGAAGCCATATCGGCGAAGATCGGTTCGCGGGCTGCCGCGGACAGATTGTCCTGAACTGCCGGAGAGATTCCAGTGAAGGAAGCGGTGTAGGCAATCGCGTCAACCTGGAGCGGATTGAATTCGGAGGTATCCGGCGCCGCGCCTTCTTTCAGCGCGGTTGCGGAAACGCCCGCGAATCTGGAAACCACTTCGTCGGAGGTCATGAAGGATACAAAGGATACCGCCGCGTCGCGCTTCTCTTCATCATCCCATGCTTTTCTGGTGATGTAGTA
Organism: Lachnospiraceae bacterium UBA3845; assembly: GCA_002392705.1. Classification (GTDB taxonomy): domain Bacteria; phylum Bacillota; class Clostridia; order Lachnospirales; family Lachnospiraceae; genus Porcincola. The sequence goes on from DGHP01000102.1 coordinate 8,007, forward strand.
ACCCATGGACAGGCCGCCGATTTCATCCGTGGTCTTGCGGTCGCCCTTGCCGGGAACGTTTACAACCGTGAAGTTCTCGATGTCATCCACTGCCTCGGCAATACCGCCGATCTTCCAGGAGCCGTCGATCAGGAAGGCCGCCTTGTCGCCGGTGAAGAGCTGGAAGGTCTCCGCATCCGTTGCGGTCAGCGTGTTCTCCGGGAAATATCCCGCTTCATAGAGGGCCTTGATATCGTTCAGGCCGTCCACCCATGCTTTTCCATATTCATCGTCGACGCTTTCCGGTACGGTATTATGAGTTTCGGGGCTCTGGAAATTGTAGATCGCGTACTCAAACCAGTAATGCGGAATCTCCTGCAGGGAAGCGGCGATCGGCGTATAGCCGGCTTCCTTGATGGCCTCGCAGGCTGCAAGGAATTCATCCCATGTTGTATCCGCTGTCGGAAGCTCGACGCCCGCGGCTTCCAGGACTTCCTTGTTGACGAACATGCCTTCCCAGTATCCGTTGACCGGTACGGAATAATTCACGCCGTCCACCGGGGAAGCGCCGAGCAGATCGTCTTTCATGTTGGAGGCGTAATCCGGATAGACCTCGCGGATCTCATCCACGGATACAACCTTGCCCTGCTCTACGAACTGGTTGGAGTCCACACCGTTGAAGAAGAACAGGACATCCGGCTCGGAGCCTGCTTCAAAGTCCGTGACGATTCTGGACTTGAACGCCTCGTCGGAAGTGGCGGAGCTGTCTTCCACCTTGTTTCCGCTCTCCGCTTCCCAGGCTGCCACGCTGTCCTTATAGTTCTGGGCGTTTCCGTCTTCGCCCGCGTAGGTAGTCGTTACATTCAGCGTCACGCCTTCTGCCATGGCCGGAACCGCGTATGCCGCGGAAACCGCTGTAATCGCTGCCAGTACAAGCATCATTTTCTTTTTCATCAGTAAAACCCTCCTGTTCCTGTCTGGTTTCCCAAATGGATCCTTTTATTATGACGGGGAGCGCCCCCGCTTCGTTGTAACCAAAGGATATCCCGCACGGAGGAAAAAGTGAATGAATGTACTTGGGGCTCCCTTGTCTTTTCTTGTCAGTTTTGAAGGGACATTTGATTTTTCTTGTTCCGGCTTGCCTGTTTTTGTTCTGAAAACCGCTGTTTTATCCGTGTACCGGGAAAGCTACGTCTAAAGCGGCGCTGTCAGGAGAGTCTACTGCCTGCAGATGATGAGCTCGCTCACCGTCTTTCCGTCTCCGCTGTCCCGGATGGTCAGGCCGCTTTCTTTTCCGTAGAGCAGACGCAGTCGTCTGTGTACATTGCGGATGCCGATACTGCTGCTGTCCAGCCTGCCGTTTCCGGGCAGCTGGTCCGCGTCCGAAAGCAGCGCCCCGATCTTCTCCCTGTCCGCCTCAGACAGGGAACCGTTGTTTTCCACTACAATATGCAGTTCCTTCCGGTCTCCGGATATGCGCAGCTTCCCGATCCGGTTCCCGGCGCTGTCCCCGCCGTGCTCCACCGCGTTCTCCACGATCGGCTGGATGATCAGTCTCGGAACGCTGCAGTCTGTCAGCGCAGGATCGATCTCCTTCGAAAAATGGAAGCGGCTGCCGAAACGTTCCTGGATAATGTAGAGATAGGCGTCCACATAAGTCAGCTCCTCCTCCAGACTGATGAACATCTCATTGTTCCGGTTCAGGGCGGCGTTCATCATGACGCTCAGGGCCGAGATCATCTCGCTCACGTCGTCATTGCCGTTCATCCTGGCCTTCCAGTTGATGATCTCAAGCGTATTGTTCAGGAAATGCGGGTTGATCTGGGACTGCAGCGCCTTCAGGGCGGCGTCTCTCCCCGCAATCTCCTCGGCGTAGATCCGCCGGAAGGATTCCTCCAGGCTCCGGGACATATGATTGAAATTATCCACCAGCTGGCCGATCTCCTGGTTCTTCGTGAAAGGCTCCACCTGGCTGCCGTAGAGGCCGCTCCTGATCTTTTCAGAGCCTTCCACCAGGGAGCTGATGGGCTTGTTGATATTGCTGTAGAAGAAATAGAAGGTGGCGATCAGCAGAGGGATCAGAAGGATAAAGACCGCGAAATAAACGGACAGGAAGGTCATCCTGTCGGCGAGCATCGCCCTGCGGTCCAGCCCGGTGACAAAGGCATAGCGCTGATCATTTATCTTCATGTCCAGGCAGCAGGCACTTTCATTTCTCTGATAGGAAAAGACCATGCCCTGGTCCCGGGGCGCAGGCTCTGTTTCCCTGGAAGACGCAAGGATTGCCTGCAGCCGGGCAAGCCGGTCTGCGGACATTTCTGCCCCGTCATCCTTTCCTTTCGCCGGCCAGTTATACACAATATCCTCATCCAGAAGGGCAATCCCGTCTTCCTTCCAGATCACATTGTCCATACTCCCGAACAGCCGGTCCATATTCAGCTCCAGGACAAAGGTGGCAAAAGGCTCATAATTGCTCAGGACAATGTTGCGCACCACATACATATGGCCGGACAGGCAGATCAGCCTGGTCTTTGTGTCAAGGTCCCGGGCCGTAAGGCGCACCGCCTCCGCCGTATCCCGCTTGAACTCCTCTATGCTCGCGTAGGTAGCTCCTGCCACATTGCTGTAGGTATAGTACTCCATCCGCACATTGTCCCCGTAGAGCAGGATGGTATTGGAGATGGTCCGGGAAAACTTGTAGGTCCGGTTCAGATAATCCGTCACGGTCCGGTGCATGGCATTTTCATCCCCGTCCTTCAGAAATGTCTCATAGGATTTCTTGATGACGCCGTCATAGGAAGCCTGCCTGGAATCTTCGATCGCCTTGTTCAGATTTTCCATCACAGTGCGGCCGGCGCTCTCCATGGAGGAATGCAGGGTATTTTCCACCTGGCGGGAATTGCGCACGATGGAAACCCGGATCAGGGCTGCGGACAGCACAATATAGGGGATGATCCAGCAGGTCAGAATGACCCTGATCATCCCCGAAGTGAGCCTGCGGGGCTTATCTTTTTTCCGAATGTTCATCCTGTTCATATCCGGTCGTCCCCGTCTTTATTCCTGACGGCTTTGCATATCCCCCAGGGTTTTACAAAAGCCTCGGACAGTCAGATTCTGTTCGAATCCCGCTGCATCCTTTGTCTGTATAGAAACCCTCGCATCTGCGCTTCCCCTCACTGCGGATCCTGGATGATTCCCAGAAATGTCTCAAAGAGCCTGCAGACCGCGGCGGCCTCATCGGCTGTGGACATTTCGCTGAAAATACGAAGCAGAGGTTCCGTGCCCGAGAAGCGGGCGATCACCCATCCTCCGTTTTTAAAATATACTTTTACGCCGTCCAGATAAGAGATATGGTCGATCTCCTCCGTAAAAACGGGAAGCTGCTTCTCTGTGAACAGAAGCTCCCTGAGCGCCTGCTTTTTCTCCAGACTGAAGTGATAGCTGCGCTCTTCCATATGAATCTCGCCGCATTCCCTGCGGATCTCCTCAAACATTTCAGATAGTTTGCGGCCGGTAACGGCAATCATTTCCACCAGGAGCATGGCTGCGTAGATGCCGTCCTTGCCGTTGATGTGTCCCCGCACCGTCAATCCGCCGGAGGACTCGCCGCCGATCAGGGCGTCCGTCTCCAGCATTTTCGCGGAAATATACTTAAAGCCTACAGGTACTTCATAGCAGTCCTGCCCGAAGCGCTCCGCCACGCGGTCCAGCATGTGCGTGGTGGCGATATTCCTCACTACCGCGCCCTTCTCTCCTCTGTAGCGGAGCATGTAATAATACAGGAGGACCAGGATGTCATTGGCGTGCAGGTAGTGCCCGGTATCGTCAATTACGCCCAGCCGGTCCGCATCTCCGTCCGTTGCTATGCCGATCTGAAAACGGTAGTCCATGACGCGGGTGCTGAGCTGGCGCATGGTTGCCGCGTTGGGGGCAGGCATACGCCCGCCGAACAGAGCGTCATGGGTATTATGCAGCATATCCACGTCGCAGCGGGTGGTCAGAAGCAGAATCTGCAGCGGCACCTCCGAAACGCCGAACATGGGGTCGAAAGCCACCCGCAGATTGGCCTCCCGGATAGCCTTCACATTGATCTTATCCAGAATATCGTCCAGATACTCATTGAGGGGATAAATCTCCCGGATCAGTCCGGCCGCAACAGCCTTATCATAGTCCATCTCCTCAATCGTATCGGGATCTATCAATTCCGCGATCTTCTCGATCTCGTCCGTAACTGTCACGTCAGCATCCCTGCCGCCCTCGGTAAATACCTTGATCCCATTGTAGATGGCGGGGTTGTGACTGGCCGTAATCATCATGCCGTAAGGCAGATTATGGCGCATCACATAAAACATGATCAGCGGGGTCGGCGAGGATTTGTTGACCAGGCTGGCTGTAATGCCCGCCGCCGCAAATACCTGGCCGCACCAGCGCATGGTTTCCTTTGAGAGAAAACGCCGGTCGTATCCCATGACAATCCCTTTATCCGCAAGCCCTTCCCGCTTCATCTTTACGCACATGGCCGCCGCCAGAAGCTGTATATTTTTCTTTGTGAATCCGTCTCCGATTATGTCTCTCCAGCCGCCGGTTCCAAATCTGAACATCTTCTACCTCCCGGATTTATCCCCTGTTTTCATCCTAAGATCACTTTTACTTCAGCATGCTCCCCTGCCGGCAGAGCCGGAATGCATTGCTGCTGCCTCCCGTTCACCAGTATCGTTTCGATGCCTTTCGATACATGCCGCGGGTTCTCCACCACGATGTCATACAGCGCGCCGCGCCAGATCCTGCTGACCCGAAAATGATCCCAGCTCTTCGGGATGCACGGATCCACTATCAGTTTATCATAATCCGGCCGGATTCCAAGCATATACCTTGTGGCGGAGAAATAAGCCCATCCGCCCGATCCGGTCATGAAGGGATGCCGGGCCCGGCCGAAAGCGCTGTGATCCCGCCCCATGATAAACTGGCAGTAGGAATAGGGTTCCGACTGGCGGATCTCAATCATGTCATTCTGCAGGTAAGGGCAGAGGGCGTTGTAGTATTCCATGGCTCTGTCCCCTCTTCCCAGCACGCACTCCGCCGCCCAGGCCCAGGGATTCGGGTGGGAGAAGACCGCCCCGTTTTCCTTTACTCCGGGATAAACCCTGGTGATAAAGCCGATATCATCATCCGGCTCTGTGTAGGAAGGCGCATTGAGCATGATTCCGTATGGCGTGAACAGGTTTTCATAGACACTGTCCATGGCCTTTATACCCTGCTGCCTTTCGGCCGCCCCCGAGAGGACTGCCCAGGCGTTGCTCTCCAGATGGACCCGGCCTTCCCTGTCCGTCTTCGTACCGATTTTTCTTCCGTTTTTCGTGACGCCCCGGATATACCAGCCTCCGTCCCAGAGCTTATCCGAAATCACCCGGCCCACTTTTTCCCGAAGAGCAGAATATGTTTTTACATCCTCTTCCCGGCCCAGCCGCTCAGCCAGTCCGATAAAATGGGACAGGGCCCAGAAATGCAGTTCCGATACGAGGGCGCTCTCGCCGCCGCCCAGATTCAGACAGTCATTCCAGTCTGCCCGAAGGCCCTTGCAGATCCCGTTCGGACCGGTCTCCCGCGCCGAAAAATCCAGGATCCGCTTCATGTGCCCGTACACACTGTCAGCCCTCGCCTCCGGTCTTTCCGATACGGAAGAATCCGCGTAGGAGGCCGGATGATCCGCAAAAGCAAGATCCCCTGTCTCCTTTATATATTCCGTAATCGCCGGGATCAGCCAGAGGGCGTCGTCGGCGCAGGCATCTTCTATCCCGTGGATGATATCCTTCCTGTTTATGCCGGGGATCACCGTAGGCGAACGGAAGGGTTTCTTCTCCCCCTCTTTTTCCGGCTCAAACCAGCGCGGCTCAAACAGATGCAGCCCGTAGCCGGCGGACGTCAGCCCGCTTAATAGCTGCAGGATGCGTTCCCGGCATTTCTCCGGATTGGAATGCGGGATTGTCATGGAATCCTGGGCCGTATCCCTGTAGCCCAGCCCGGTCCTGCCTCCGACTTCGATAAAGGAGGCAAACCTTGAGAACATCACATTGATCTCCGACTGGTAGAGCGTCCAGATATTGATCATGGTATTCATCGCCCCGCTGGGTGTCTGAATCTGAAGCGCGGCGCATTTCCTGTCCCAGAAAGCAGCCAGTT